>NZ_JBIYSM020000061.1:0-16836 GCF_044759095.2 Brevibacillus soli | reverse complement strand
TTCGGAATCTGGGCTCATAACCTCAGAAGAGCAGCCCAAATGGCCAAATAAGCAACGATTAACGGATACAGTTACACAGTAGCCCCCTGAGATTCACCACAATGAGATGCTTCTGCCAAAAAACGATTTTTTCAGGAGTAACTAGCTATCGCTGTGCCGAGTGGGGTCCCTTTCTTCGCCGGGCGGGGCCCCGAACCCTTTCCTTGTGGCTGTATTCGATGTCAACACTCAGGAGATCCTTTCCACCGATCCGGGTTGAGGCCAAGCAGCGCTTCGTGAACAAACAGACCGTCCTTGCGAATCAGCACGTCGTCGAACCAGATTTCCCCGCCGCCGTACTCCGGACGCTGGATGCAAATCAAATCCCAATGGATCAGGCTGCGATTGCCGTTATCCGTCTGTTCATAAGCCCGGCCCGGCGTCAGGTGAAAGCTCCCGGCGATTTTTTCATCAAACAGGATGTCGTTCATCGGATGCAGGATGTACGGATTTACCCCGATGGCAAACTCGCCGGTGTAGCGCGCTCCTTCATCGCTGTTCAGAATTTCGTTCAACCGCCTGGTGTCGTTGGCTGTCGCCTCGACGATTTTCCCTTCCCGGAAGGTAAAACGGACTTGATCAAACGACGCCCCCATGTACTGGCTGGGCACGTTGCAGCTGATGGTGCCGTTCACCGAATCAAGTACAGGAGCGGTATACACCTCACCGTCCGGAACATTTCGTTTGCCGGCGGCAATCTTCTTCCCGACTCCTTTGATGGAAAAGGTCAACTCGGTGCCGGGTCCGACAATGCGAACATGGTCCGTGCGCTCCATCAGCTCGAGAAGCGGCAGGCAGGCCTCGTGCAGCTTGCGGTAATCCATCGAGCAGACGTCGAAGTAGAAGTCTTCAAAGGCTTCCGTAGACATTCTGGCTTTCTGCGCCAGAGACGGCGTCGGGTAGTTGATGCGCACCGCTTTTATGTTGTTGTCGACATGATGGCCGACCTGTTTAAATCCTTGAGAGAATACGCGAAACTTTTCTTCCGGGACGTCGCTCCATTCGCTGTCATTGACAGCGCCGTGAATGCCGATATAACCCTGGATGCCAAACCACATCGCCTCTTCCCAGTTCACCAGCTGCGTCATTTGCTCCTCTGTCAACCCTTTCAGCCACTGCCGCTGAATGGCCGGATGATACAGCCGGATGAACGGTCGGGCCCCTTTTGCGTAAAGCTGTTTCACCAGCTCCTGCGCCAGCATCTCCCCTTCGCCGTGGACGGCGATCATCACGTTATCTCCCGGCTGAACATCCAGGCTGTACGAAATCAGGTTTTCCGCCGTTTTGCCGATTCGCCAATCTTTCATAGTCAGTTCCTCCTTCTTGGCATCCTGATTCCATGCTATCTCTCAATTGTCAGAAGAAAATCAGAGAGATGCTTTGTCCGCAAAAAAAGTCTCCTGCCTAACACAGGAGACTTGTCGTCAGTTAGCCTTTTAAGTTTTCCGGATTGAGCCCGAGCAGCGCTTCGTGGACGAACAGGCCGTCTTTTCTTATGAGCACGCCGTCAAACCAGATCTCCCCGCCGCCGTACTCCGGCCGTTGGATGTTCACCATATCCCAGTGAACCTGGCTGCGGTTGCCGTTGTCCGCATCATCGTAGGCACGTCCGGGCGTAAAGTGAAAGCTGCCGGCAATTTTTTCATCAAACAGAATGTCGTTCATCGGATGCAGAATGTACGGATTGACGGCAATGGCAAATTCGCCGATATAACGCGCCCCTTCGTCACTGTCGAGAATCTCGTTCAGCCGCTTGGTGTTGTTGGCCGTCGCCTCGACAATTTTGCCGTTCTCAAAGGTGAGGCGCACGTTTTCAAACTTGGTGCCCAGATAGGATGTCGGGGTGTTGAAGTGAATGGTGCCGTTCACGGAATCGCGTACAGGAGCGGTGAAGATCTCTCCGTCCGGAATGTTGTTTTCGCCGGAACAAATTACATTGGGAATGCCCTTGATGGAAAAGGTCAGATCTGTTCCCGGTCCCACCAGCCGCACTTGATCGGTGCGATCCATCAGCTCCTTCAACGGCAAAAACGCCTCGTGCATCTTTTGATAGTCCAGCGAGCATACGTCAAAGAAAAAGTCCTCGAACGCTTCACTCGACATGTTGGCACTTTGCGCCATGGACGGGGTCGGGTAGTTGAGCAGGTTCCAGCGCTTGTTGGAGATGATGGAATCGCTCAAGGGCTGCATGACATTGCGATGGGCACGGAGACGTTCAACGGGGACGTCGGACAGTTCGCTGTCGTTTGTGGCGCCATTAATGACTATCCAGGCGTGAATGTCCTGAAACATGGTCTCATCCCATTTTTTCACAAAAGCGGCCCGCTCTTCGGTTGCGCCCATCATCAGCTCCCGCTGGATACCCGGGTGAACGAGACGGACATGAGGAAATGCCCCTTTCGCATATGCCTGCTTGACCAATTCTTTCGCCAGTGCGTGCCCTTCACCGCGCACCTCGATCAGCACATGCTCGTTTTCCTGCAAGCGAACGGAGTGGTTCAAGAGGTTCTCCGCCAGCTTGCCGATGCGTGGATCCATCATCGCAACATCTCTCCTTGTTTCATTTTTCCGACAATCAATTAATAAAAAATATTTTACCGGAATTTCAAAGTATCCTCAATCATAAAAATGATCTGTCTTTCGGCTTCATCCAAATCGCTTGCGTCCACGTGGTGATGAAACGACGGGACGTACCCGTTTTGCTTGTTTTGGTAGCGCGGGTCGTAGTAGTAGACGAGTAAAGAGGCAATCGCCGACCTGTAATCTCCCGCTTGGAGGGCATTTCGCGCAAGAGCAGCCTGTTCCGTGGGAATTCGCCTTGCAATCGTCGAAAAAGAGGCGATCACCTTTTCCGCAAAATCGGGCCGCCACGCAAACGGCACAACATATTCGTCGTACAAACGCTGCACGCGTACGTCCAGCGGAGCATGCAGACGGATGTGGACGGCCTGTTCCTTTGCTTCCATCAAAAAGGCGGGCTGCACCGCGTTGCCGATCCGCTTGCTCTCCGCCTCCATCAGCAGATACGGAGCATTCTCGCAACGGCGCAGCGCTTCAAACAGACGGGCGTCAAACATCTTTTGATTCGCCGGTTTCCCTTTTCCGATGTGGCCAAACACGGAGCCGCGGTGGCCTGCCATTCGCTCCAAATCGAGTACCGGGCATCCCTTTGCTTCCAAACGGCGCAAGAGCTCGGTCTTGCCTACTCCGGTCATGCCGTGGAGCAAAAACACCGGCATTTTCAGTTCATACGGCTCAATCGTTCTCACGACATGCTGGCGGTAGGCCCGGTAGCCCCCCGTTAGTCTGCGGACAGGTATCCCGGAAAAGGTGGCGAAGGTAGCCATCGCCCGGCTTCTCATCCCCCCGCGCCAGCAGAAAATCGTCGGAGGTTCCCCCAGCTCCTCGGCTCGTTGGCGGATGGCCCGCATCAGCTCCTCCATCTTTGGGGAGACGATTTGCATGCCCAGCCACTGTGCCGCAGCCTGTCCTTCGCGTTTGTAGGCAGTGCCTACCTGTGCACGTTCTGCATCGCTGAACAACGGGATGTTGACGGCTCCCGGAATGGTGTCGCGGGCAAATTCTCCCGGAGAGCGTACGTCAATCAGATTGCCATATCCCTGGTGAAGCAGCTCCTCTATGGTAATCTCCTGCACTGTCAAGTCACCTTCGATCTGGTATGCTAGAGTCATAGAATCACTCTACATCGTATCTTACCATTATTCCTCACTTGTCAGGAGGTCATAACATGACGGCTTCGATCAAACTTACCTCGCTTACGTCCAAAGGGGGCTGCGGCTGCAAAATCAGTCCGGACGCCCTTTCAGCCGTGCTGAAAAATCTGCCTTCTCCCGCCGGAAGGGACCCGCGGCTGCTGGTCGGACTGGAGACTTCGGACGATGCCGGCGTCTTTCAGGTAACGGAAGACCTCGCGTTGGTGCAGACCCTGGACTTTTTTACCCCAATCGTTGATGACCCGTACTGGTTTGGGCAAATTGCCGCCGCCAATGCGATCAGCGATGTGTTTGCCATGGGGGGAAAGCCGCTGACCGTGATGAACATCGTCGGCTTTCCCATCAGCAAGCTGGACCCCGCCATTTTGACGGAAATCCTCCGCGGCGCTGCGGACAAAGTGGCAGAAGCAGGAGCCGTACTGGTAGGCGGCCACTCCATCGATGACCCGGAACCGAAGTTCGGTTTGTCCGTCACCGGGACGGTTCATCCTTCGCGCGTACTGACCAATGCGGGAGCCAAGCCTGGCGATGTGCTTATTCTAACGAAACCAATCGGCGTCGGCATCCAGACTACGGCAATCAAACGGGACGCCCTCTCTGACGTGCAGACGAGAGAAGTGATGGAGATCATGGCGACGTTAAACAAATATGCCGCGGAAGCAATGGAAGCCTACCCGGTCCACGCCTGCACCGATGTCACCGGATTCGGCCTGATGGGGCACGCCCTGGAAATGGCGGAGGGCAGCCGGGTCGGCATTCGCCTGCGCAACTCCCAGGTTCCGATTCTGCCGGGTACCCGCCATCTCGCTGAACAGGGGATTATTCCTGGCGGCAGCAAGTCCAACTTCCGCTGGGTGTCCGACCGCGTCAACTTCCCGGATGACATGGACGAAATCGATCGTCTGATCCTGTGCGACGCCGTCACATCCGGGGGACTGCTGATCAGCCTGCCGGCCAGTAAAGGGGAACAGCTTCTTGCCGATCTGCACGCAAAAGGCATAACCTGGGCCCGAATCATCGCCGACGTGGTTGACGATCATCCGGGGAACATCGTCGTGTTGCCGTAATGTTGCGAAATTTTTCTTGCATATTTTGTCTGTCATGGAGTATTCTAGTCAACAAGAGTTTATCATCAAACAAATTTGAAAAACGGGAGTGTTGGTTCATGAAGTTTCCTGTAGATTCTATGAAGTAGATGGGGGATCCACCGTAAGGGTGTGGATTCCTCCCACCCTTACAACCCTATCTTGCTCTAGAAGCTGCAGGATGCCAGACCCGCTTCCGTTTTTTGACGGCGCGATCGGGAGGGTGAAACCTTGTAGGCACTGTGCCAAAACGGCACTGGCACCAGGTTTTTCACCTTCCTGATTACCCATTTCGCTGTCACAAAAGCGATTGTTCCGAAGCGCAAGCGGCCTCTCCCGTTTGCGCTTTTCTTGTTGTACCTCTGCACCCGCTTGCAACGAGGGGAAGCCGGCGCCGGCCCTGCAGCCGAGAGACATCTGTACAGAATGGAGGATAATTCCTGTATGCAATGGCTTTCCTGGGACTTGAATCTGAAAGTACGCCTGATCGGCGAAACCATATTCCACACCCTCTTCTGGATGTATTTTCCTTTTATGGCACTCCATTTTAGCGATGCGTTCGGCAAGGAAACGGCCGGGCTCCTGCTCACCGTCCCGCCGCTGCTCGGCATTTTCGCCAGCCTCGTGGGGGGCTTCCTGTCCGATCGCTGGGGACGACGTCCAACCATGCTGTTGGGGTCGTTCCTTCAGACCGCCATGTTCGCCCTATTCGCCTCGTCCTCATCTCCCTGGGTAGACTATATCGCGTTTATCGGGATTGGGATCGGCGGCTCCATCTACTGGCCGGCCAGCTCCGCGATGGTCGCCGACCTGACGCCGGAGGAAGATCGGCGGATTGTGTTTGCCACGTTCTACACGGCGATGAACATCGGTGTTGTCGGCGGCCCGGTTCTTGGTTCGTTCTTTTTCCTGCACCATCGTCCGGAACTGTTGATCACCTGTACACTGGTCACGCTTGCCTACGGAATCGTGCTTTTCTTTCTGCTAAAAGAGACTCGGCCTGCTTCCTCCAAGGAAAACGGCCGCGGGCAGAAGGCTGCCTTCAGCCTGAAGGAACAGTGGCAAAGCTACCAGGTTATTTTCCGTGACAAAATCTTTGCCATGTACATCGCTTCCGGTGTTTTGATCGCCATTGTGTTCATGCAGCTTGATCTGTACATGGCGGTCTACGTCAAGGAAAACGTTCCCGTCCAGCCGCTCTTGGCCTGGAAGGACTGGTCGTTTTCCGTCGGCGGCACGGAAGCGTTCGGCTGGATGGTGGGGTTAAACGGCTTGTTGGTTGTGCTGTTCACTCTTCCTGTGACCAAGTGGTTCGCCAACTGGAGCGACCGCAACTCGCTGATCTTCTCTTCGCTGTTGTTCGGTTTGGGAATGTTCTTGATGAGCTTTACCGCCAACATCTGGCTGTTGTTCGGCTGTATCGGCATCCTGACACTGGGGGAATTGATCCGCACGCCGGTCGTGCAGAGCTTCGTCAGCAAATACGCGCCCGAAGATGCACGCGGCCAGTACATGGGGGCGTCCTCGCTGCAATTTTCCGTGGGACGATTTATCGCTCCGCTGACGATCGGCCTGTCTGCCTGGATGCAGCCGACAGGAGTATTCGGCGTCATTTTCGGCTGCTCGCTCCTCAGCGCTCTGTTGTACGTGTACATGTTTCGTATGCTTCCGGGCCAACCGGAACCGGGTACCGTCCGCAAAACGCCCGCTGAGTCGCATTAATCTAAGAAAACCCACCCGGCATTAGCTATCCTCAACCCACTCGGCGTTAGCTATCGCTGAGCCGAGTGGGACCAAAAAAAGCCTGTCTCCCGCACGTTTGGGGAAACAGGCTTCTGTTCGTTTTTATCTAGGGCTGAACAGTCGGCAGGAGGTACTCCTCCTTGGAAAACCGCCCGCGCATCCACATGTAGGTGTCGTCATAGATGGCGCGAGAGACCGGATCTTTGCTGGTTACGGCCTCCAGCAGCGTTTTCGATCCGTAGTAGTAGGCGTGAATTTTCTCCTTGTCGATGCCCAGCTTGTGCGCGGCGATCAGCTGGTTGTAATAGTTCTGATAGAATTTGGGGTCGCGGTACATCCGCTCATCGCCTTCTACCTCGACTCCCATGCCGTACTTGTTGGCCACGGCCAGTGCGGCCTCAATCCGATCAATCGGAATCGGCTTGTCGTTGTAGAAGTTGGGCTGTACGAAGGCGTAGTCGAACCCGAGTTCCTTCCACTCGCCGAGACCGGTTGCGCCGAAGTAGGGGATCCAGTAGAAGCGAAGCGCTTCGTTGTGCACCATTTCTGCTGTTTCCCGAATCAGCTGGCGCTCTCTCGGTACCGCATCCTCAATCAGCTCGTGGTACCAGTAGATCCCCTCCAATCGCAGATAACGGTATTCCGCTTCTCCCCATCGCTTCAGCAGGTTGCGGAAATACCACTCCAGCGCCTGTTTGCGGTAGCCGTATGCCCGCTCTTCCCCTACTTTTGCCGCCTCGAAGGAGAGCGAATCCTGATCCTCCAGGATTTGGCCGAAGGAAGATTGTTTGGGATCGGGATACGGCAGGGCGAGCACGACGTTTTCCCTCTGCGGCGATGTGTAAAGAGTGCCTCTCCGCTTGTTGTACTCCATCATCGCATCATTGAGTGCATCCAACTGCCGACCGGGACGGAACAGATCGTCCATGTAATACTTCCATCCGTCCCTGGTGCTGGCCAGGTTGGGGTACGGGAGAAACAAAATCGTGTCAAACATGCGATCGAGCACCTTGTCGTCTGTGCTCATATAGCCTACCAGCGGCAGGAAGTCCTGCTGCGTCCAGGTGCCACGCTCGCCATGGGCGCCGGAGTAGGCCAGCAGCATATTTTCCATGCGGTCTCCCGCTTTTTTGTCCTCAAGCGCTCCCGTACGGGTGATTGGCGCAAGCAGGACAGGGGCCGCCGCTTCCTCCCGTTCTTCCCATCCCCATACCTGGAGCTGACGCGCAAAGACGAAGACTTTTACCGGAAAGCGTACGCGGACATAGCGCGCTTCCACGGACGGCAGACTGACAGACAGCGTACGCACGATTGCCGTCTCATCCGAAGGCTTCACATTGTGAGTGGCTTCTCCCGCGTAAAACCAGGCCTTGCCGTCACGGGACAGCTCCACTTCCATGTTTTCCGGCAGGATGATTCCCTGTTTTTTGTCCTGTTTAAACGTAAGCGATATTTGCCTCAACTGTTTCTTTGCCGGTAAAGCAAGCGTCACTTCCCGTCCGAATTGTCGGCTGTAGCCGGTCCAGGTATCCGAGGGTACGATCAGACCGCCAACCGGGCCGGGGTATGTTTTCTCCAGCTCGCGAAAATACGAGTCGGCCGGTCCTGTTGTTCGCACTGCGTAGAAGCTGTCCGGCGCGAGGTTGACCAAGCCTTCCTGCTCCACCGGTTTGGACTCGGTCGTTGTCGATTCGCCTTCGTTTTTTCCTTCCAAAGTGCCGTTCGGCGTAATTTCCACCGGAATGGTGATTTTCCGGTAGCCGACAGAGACGGTGATTTGCCCCGTGCCGTTGTTGGGTCCAGCGATAAAGGTTCCGTCCGGTGTGATTGTCCCCAACTCAGGCCGGTCAAAGCCAAAGATCGGCGTAAACGGGAGCGCCTCGCCATTCGGTCTGGTTACTTCAATCCGCTGACTGGTTCCGGCCAGGAGGCTGAGCTTGGTGGCATTCACGGCAAAGTCAACCCGCTGAGCCTGCATGTAACGGTCATCCAGCAGCCGCTCCGCGATCACTGCGGCATCGGCACGAGTAACGTTTGCCCGCGGGTGAAACTTGCCGCTTGCCCCCAGCATCCACCGCTTGGCGGTTACATCCCGGACGGCTTCTCTGGCGTACTCGGCTATTTCCTGTTCGTCCGCGTACATCGTGGAGCCCTTGTCCTGCGGTTCGCTGCCGCTGATTTTCATCAGTCGCTGCAGCAGCACGGCCAAATCCTGCCGGGTTAGCGGTTCGGCGGCCCCCAACGTATCCTTGTTCCGCCCTTTCATCAATCCGATTTCAGCCAATGCGTGAACATAAGGGGCGTACGGACTATCCGCCGGCACATCAGCAAAAGCCGCTGTTTCACGCTCCTGCGGCAGCACACCGGCTACCTTGGCCAGCAGGACCGCGATGTCCTGCCGGGAAATGGCTTGCTGCGGGTAAAACCGGTCGCCGCCCGGTCCGTTGATCAGATTTAGCGAGGCAAGGCGATTGACAGCGTGTTTGGCGTAGCTGGTCTGTACATCCGTAAACGCCGTCTGTTGTTCTTTCGTGGTTGATATCGTTTGAACTGCGGGAATCGGAGCTGCCGCCCATGTTGTCAACGGTGCGATGAGCATCATCAACGCCAGGCCGGCCGCAGCCATTTTCCCGACAGCATGGTTTCTTCGCGTACTCATGTTTCCTCCCCTATTCCATCCTTCTCTCTATTCGCTTGCCGGCTGTGCGGCAGGACGCGGCGGCTTCGGTCCGAAATACTGGTAGTAATCCACTTTGATGTTTCCGTTGTACAGCTTGCGCTTCTTGGTGGCTTGCCGCCCAAAGTGCTGTTCGAACTCCTCGTCCGACGTAATGATGTAGTACGACCAGGTATCCAGCTCCGACCTGAACACTTGTCCCATCTCGCGGTACAGGCGGGTCACCTGTTTCCAGTCTCCAAGCCGCTCGCCGTAGGGCGGGTTGCAGATCAGGTATCCGTATTTGCGTTTCGTCCGTATATCGCGTACGTCCATCCGCTGGAAGTGAATCTGGTCGTCAACACCTGCTTCCGCAGCATTGCGGCGGGCTACCTTCAACACTTCGTCGTCAATGTCCGTACCGATAATCTCCAGCTTGCGGTCGTACTGGGCCAAATCGTGGGTCTCCGCCCGCGCTTCCCGCCACAGCGCTTTCGGAATCACCGGCCAGCTTTCCGATACAAACTCCCGGTTCATCCCGGGCGCGATATTTTGCCCGATCAAGGCAGCTTCAATGGGAATCGTCCCAGAACCGCAAAACGGATCCATGAAGATGCGATCCGGCTTCCAGCGGGAGAGCAAGATCAGCGCCGCCGCCATGGTTTCCTTCAAAGGAGCTGTGCCGATCAAGCCGCGATAGCCCCGTTTGTGCAGACCCGGTCCCGACGTGTCGATGGTCAGTGTCGCCACGTCCTTCAACAGCGCCACCTCAATCTTGAACAGCGGCCCCTGCTCGTCAAACCACTCCCGTTTGTATGTCTTTTTCAAACTCTCCACCACGGCCTTCTTCACGATGGCCTGGCAGTCGGGCACGCTGAACAGCGTCGACTTGACCGACTTCCCTTCCACGGGAAACGCGGCGTCTTCGGGAATCCAGTCGGACCAGGGAAGCGCCTTGGTCTTTTCGAACAGTTCATCAAACGTGGTGGCATGGAACTCCCCTATTTTAAGACGTACGCGGTCAGCCGTACGCAACCACATATTTGCCCGCGGAATGGCGGAAAGGTCGGCAGTGAACGTAACCTTGCCGTTGTCCACTTTTACGTCCTCATATCCAAGTCCTCTTACTTCGTCGGCCACGACCGATTCCAGCCCGAACGTCGCCGTTGCAATCAACTCTACTTTTTGCATTGTTACTCTCCTGTCCATGCTGTTTGGCAGGTCTTGCGCCTTGCCCTCTCTGGTAATAGTACCGTATTTTGAGAGAAAAAGCACAACCCGCGCCAGCAACGTCATAGCACGGGTTTTTCGCATGGCTGATGTTCCTGCTGGAAAACCGCTTTCTGGTCTACGACCGCGGCAACGAGCCTTGCAGACGCTGCGGCAGCCCCATCGCTTGTGGCGAGCTCTCCTCGCGAAAGGTGTTTTACTGCAGCAGCTGCCAGCGCTAAGTTACTTCTCCATTTTCCGAATCATGTTCACCTGCTCGGTGGACGGCTGGAATCCGGCTTGCTGCAATATGCTTACAACCTGTTCATTGGCGGCCGGGAAGTTGAACGTCGTACGGCGGCAAGCGAGATCAAACGGGGCAAACACTTGGGAGAGCGCGTAACGAACAATCGCTTCCCCGTCTTCCCGCTCAGGATGGGCGGCACACTGGAAAAGCACGATAGAGGTCAGCTTGCCGCTTTCATCAAACGTGCGTTTGGACAGGGCGTAACCAACAGTCTCTCCCTGCTCGTCCTGCACCAGTACCGCTTCTCCGTCGCGGATGCCCGCCCACTGGGTCTGCCACGGCGCCATGCTGTGATAATAGGAAAGACCCCGTACGTCTTGCGGGATGCCCCGGTGATGGCGGTAGGGAAGCTCCCTGTCGGCAGTAAAAGGATTCACCTCAAAGGCCTCTCCGTATTGCAAAAACAGGAGCCGGTCGACAATTTCGTATCCAAGCTGTTGGTACAGAGCGATGGCCTTCTCGTTTTGAGTGAACGCTTCCAGTGTCGCGAGGTCAATTCCCTCTTTGCGGTAGAGAGAAAGCGCTGCCTCCATCAGCTTGCGGCCCACACCCTGGCGGCGATATTCCGTAGCCACCCCGGTCCCGCCGTTCCACGCCACTTTTTTCCCGTCGATGGTTCGGACTCCGCTCAGCACAAGCCCGACCGGTTCCCCGTCGATGAAACCGACCACAGAGAGAGCCGGAGAGAGTCCCTCCATGCCCAGACGGTGCGTGAAGCGTTCCACCGTCGCCGCCGCATCAAAATAGTACCCTTCAAACCCTCTGTTCCACGCCTTTGTGGCTTCTTCAAACGTACACTCGCTCAACCGCTTGATCGTCAGCATGCACCATTCATCCCCATTTTTTGTAATAAAAATATTTTAATTGATAAAAACAAATAATTCAATCTATTTCGGTTCTGCATCTCCCCTGTTTTTTCAATTGTGACCCCGTGGTATGATGTGGACAAACGGATCGGGGAGGTTCTCATGCGCAAAACTCTTACAGTAGGCTCGCTCATACCCGAACGTCAGGCACCCCTTGTTCCGTCCCGATTGCCTGAACCAGTTCTGCCAAACAAGCCGTCTGCACAATCGCTCATCCGACTGCGGCAAAACGGAACAGAGTACGCCATCCGTCCCGTTGCCGGTCAGCTCCTTTTGGATGCCGCGCTTGCGCAGCTTCAACCGCTCACCTATAAATGCCGCAAAGGCAGCTGCGGCAAATGTACCGTACAACTGCTGGCGGGCGGCCAATTGCTTCAGCCCCCTACCCGTGAGGAACAGGCCAAGCTCGATGCCGCACTCGCTCAGGGCTATCGGCTGGCATGTCAGGCGTGTATCGGTTTGGAATCTTCCCTATCGGGCCAGCGATAGACTTATAAAAAGAAATTGTTGTCATTATGGTTCTCTCTTGTATCGTTCAACATTTGTTCGGCATGTTCATTGGATTGTTTGGCATCCATGTGCAGTTTTCTTTTTCTCCGTTTCATTACCCAATCGACAATGATACCCATCACCATAATTCCTCCAAAAGCGAGTAACAAAAATAACCACAGAGGCACCTTCCATCACCCCTTCCGCAGTCTGACTCCCTATCTTTCACATTACCATTGGACATGGTATTGTTAGAAGGAAACTTTTGACGAATTGAGGCCCTATGACATGACTACTTGGAAACGAATGCTGCTGTTCGCCGGGGGAAATCTGGGCGAGTGGGCAATCGATCACATACGGGAAGACGACTTTCTCATCGGGGTGGACCGGGGGGCTTTGTTTCTCGTCCGCCACAAGCGAAATCCTCATCTGGCCATCGGCGATTTTGATTCGGTAACGCCCGAGGAGCTGGTTGAGATTACAGAGCAGAGCGCGCAGTTCCTTACCTGCGACCCGGTCATGAAGGACTTCACGGATACCGAGATGGCCTTTAACTGGGCGCTGGAGCGGCAGCCGGAAGAGATCGTGCTGCTGGGCGTTTTGGGCACCCGCTTTGACCACACCCTCGCCAACGTCCATTTGCTGGTAAAAGGCTTGCGGGCAGGCGTCGACTGCCGGATTCTCGACGAAAAGAACGAAGTGATCCTGATCGACCGTGAAACCAGCGTCTCCAGGGGGCGCTTTACCCACATTTCCCTGCTGCCGCTGTCGGAGAAAGTGACCGGCATTACGCTGGAGGGCTTTCAGTATCCGCTTCACAATGCCGCTTTGCGAATCGGGGACTCACTCGGGATCAGCAACGTTCTGCAGGACGTACAGGGAACCATCCGGGTGGCTGCCGGGAAGCTTCTGGTGATAAAAAGCATGGATTAATACAAACTATTCGGGACCGATTTCTCCGCTCCGCGACGATTCGCGGGGGCATCGCCAAAGCCGCGTCACCACGAAGTTTTCTCAGGGGTGGCGCTGCTTTATCCCCGCGCCCACGTCCCTACGCTAGCAGGTCGTCACAGCTCGCGGGTAGCTGGAGGAATCGGTCCCTCTCTACAAACCATTGGTTTCTAATCAATCTCAGGCAGCTGCCAGTCAATCTCTGTCAGGCCGTTTTCCCGCAGGAACTGATTCGCCCGGGAGAACGGCCTGCTGCCGAAAAAGCCCCGATTTGCCGAAAATGGACTGGGATGCGGAGAGCGGATGATGCAGTGTTTCTGCGCGTTGATAAAGGATGCTTTCTCCTGAGCGTGATTGCCCCAGAGAATAAACACCATCGGCGTCTCCCGCTCGTTCAGGGCGGCAATCACCCTGTCGGTAAACTGTTCCCAGCCCATCCCTTTGTGGGAGTTGGGCGTGCCTTCGCGGACGGTAAGCACCGTGTTCAGCAACAGTACCCCCTGCTTCGCCCAATGCACCAGGTGTCCGTGATTGGGGATGGTGCAGCCCAGATCGCTTTGCAGTTCCTTGAAAATGTTTTGCAGGGAAGGCGGCGGGTTTACCCCCGGTTTTACGGAAAAGCTCAGCCCGTGCGCCTGTCCCGGGCCGTGATACGGGTCCTGGCCCAGTATGACAACCTTTGCTTCCCCGTACGGCGTCAGATGCAGCGCGTTAAAGATGTCATACTTGTCAGGGTAGACCGTTTTTGCGTGATATTCTTCCATTAAAAATTGGCGCAGTTGCAAGTAGTACGGCTTTTGAAACTCCTCGCTCAGGATGGGAGCCCAATCGTTTTTTAAAATCGCCATGTTGACCTCACCTTCGAAATCCTTTCAAAGAATGCTTGGCTTTAGTTTACCATATGTTCTTTTCGCAGATAATTGGACAGGCCGCTGGAAGCATCATACGAAAACATAGGACTTCTTTCCGGGAAGACAGCAAAACTTCCCGGGTTCTAGTCATCTGCTCCTAGTACCGCCGCTTGATAGAATGCCCTTGATCTTTCTGCCATAATTACCCTTGGGAATATGCAGATAAAGGGAAATGGGGATTTTTATCATGAAATGGGATTTGAAATCATTTGCGGGGGGCATCGTCGCAGGTTCGGTCCTTTTCTCGGGCCTGGCGTTGGCCGCACCGGGGGATGGCCTGACCGAGTTGAACAAGACGCCGTTCACCTACTATTTTGAAGGGGTTCCAAAGTCGCCGACTACGGAGGTGCAGGGTATCCTGCACAAGAATTCGGTCTATGTACCGATCCGCTTTGTGGCGGAAAGCCTGGGCAAGACAGTCATTTACGACGCCAAGAGCAAGTCGATCTACATCGGCAAGCTTCCGGCCAACAAAATGTACTCCAAGTGGGAAGCTGTTGAACTGGTGAAAAAAAAGTACGGCCAAAAGGTAACGCCGGACTATCGAATCGAGTATGATCACGACGACGAAAACGGCAATTATGTCATTCATATCTATCAAAAAGTCGTGAACAACTTCCAGACGGGAGACAGCTACACCAATACGTACGGCTGGTTTGTCGTCAATCCAAACACCGGGGAAATCAAATCCCTCCTCTAAACAAAAATTCGCCTCTCCTCCTGCCGGGCAAGACACAAAAAGCAGGAAGAGAGGCATTTTTTATGTGAAAAGCTTGCAGGTTCAAGCGGCCGATATCGTGATCAGTCGTTGTTGTACCAACCGAGCGGCCCCGGCTGCAGATTGACGTTGATTTGCTTGATCTCGGTATAGGCATCCAGGCCGAACGTACCAAGCTCACGGCCGATCCCGCTCTGCTTGTAGCCGCCCCACGGCGCTTCGTTGTACGTCGGATGGTAGGTGTTGATCCAGGTAATGCCCGCTCGCAGTTTGCGGATGACACGCATCGCTTTGGCGCCGTCCTGGGTGAACACCCCGCCCGCCAGGCCGTAAATCGTATCGTTGGCCAAGCGTACGGCTTCCTCTTCATCTCTAAACCGCTGCACCACGAGCACTGGCCCGAATATCTCCTCCTGTACAATGCGCATGTCCGGCGTCGTATCCGTAAAAATGGTAGGAGCGACGAAATTTCCGTCAGCGTACGCACCCTCAGTAAGACGGGAGCCGCCCAACGCTAGCGTGGCGCCCTCTGCTCTGCCGACTTCAATGTACTGCAACACTTTCTGCATGTGCTGGAAAGAGATGAGCGGCCCCATCTCCGTGTTTTCGTCCAGTCCGTTGCCGACGCGGATTTTTCGGGAGCGCTCGATCAGCGCGGAGATGAACTTGTCGTGTATGGAATCTTCCACGAGCAGACGGGAGCCTGCCGAACACACCTGTCCCTGGTTGGCAAAAATGGCGAACATGGCAAACTCCACGGCAGCGTCAAAGTCGGCGTCAGCGAAGACGATGTTGGGCGATTTGCCGCCCAGTTCCAGCGAGATTTTCTTGAGGTTGCCGCTCGCCGCCTGCATGATACTGCGGCCGGTTACCGTCCCTCCGGTGAACGCCACCTTGTCGACCAGATGGCTGGCCGCCAGCTCATGCCCTACCACCGGTCCAGCTCCCAGCACCAGATTGGCGGCACCGGGCGGAAAGCCCACCTCTTCGATGATTTCGAACAGCTTGATCGCGGACAACGGGGTTACCTCGGCCGGTTTAAACACGGTAGTGTTCCCGCCGGCCAGGCAGGGGGCCAGCTTCCACGCCGCCATCAGCAGCGGGTAGTTCCACGGTACGATTTGACCGCAGACACCAATGGGCTCCCGCACCACCATGGTCATCATCGGATCCGACACCTGATAGGTTTGGCCCAGCGGCTTGTTGATCAGGCCTGCGTAGTAGCGGAAGCAGTTCACCGCGTCATTGACGTCAAAGCGGCTTTCGCGCAGCGGTTTGCCGCAGTTCATCGTCTCCAGAACAGCAAACTCCTCTGCCCGCTCCTCCAATTTGTCGGCCAGCTTGTTGAGAAGACGGGCACGTTCGACAGGAGGCGTATCCGGCCAGTCCGTTTCATCGAAGACTCGTCTCGCCTCCATGATCGCATGCCGTACATCGTTGATTCCGCCCTCCGCCACCACGGCAATCACTTCTCCGGTTGCCGGGTTGCAGACTTCACGGCAGTTGCCTTCTTCCGCCTCTACCCACTGCCCGCCGATGTACATCTTCCACGCTTCTTTCGTTTGTGTGGTCACAGCTGATCATCCTCCTCATCGCATTGGATATCAGCCCTTTCTTAGAGCAATAAGTATGCCAAGCATTAAGAAAACCCAGCCGACTTTAACTAACGCTGGTGTCGGCTGGGGCCCCGAACCCTTTCCTTGTGGCTGTATTCGATGTCCCAATGTTATAAATTCTTATACACCTAAGAAAAACGCGGAGTCGCCTTCCTTTGCATCCGTTCATTATCAAAATTGAGAAGCAAACTTCCCTGAACCGAGAAATGCGAGCATCTCCTTCGCCGTCTCCCGCGGATGGGTCAACACCAGCAGATGAAGCGAGTGGGCGATCTTGACGGAGCACGCCTGTTTCACTGTTGCCAGATACTGCTCGGCTGCTTTGGCATAAAAGGTTCGTTGCGCATAGATCTGTTCGAAACTATGTCAACAAGCAAGGGAATTGCCTGCAGGCCCGGCGAGATAAAAAAAGCTTCGATTGAAGCCCTCTCGAAAAAGCTGGTTCTTCGTTAGAGGAAACTTTTTATGCGTTCCGGAAAGTTTATTTCAGGGCGCTTTCACACGGTGAAGCC
>NZ_JBIYSM020000060.1:0-17814 GCF_044759095.2 Brevibacillus soli | reverse complement strand
TAACAAAAATTACGTTAGGTGTGTTTGCCATTCTCAAAAAGGGCGAAAAAACTAATTGACATAGTACGCTTATACACCAAAAAAGATGCCCCCTGTTACAGGGACATCTTGTGTTTGGAGGACTTCCACGTAAAATAGCCGGTAACCAACCGGATCGCCAATTCAATGGCCCGCTCGTCCGGCTCGATTTTGGCATGATGCAAACCATAAGGCGTATCCACGCCTAGCCAAAACATGAAGCCAGGAATTTCGGCGAGAAAATACCCAAAGTCTTCCCCGGTCATTGCTTCCGAGCATTGGATCAGCGTGACATCGGGCCGTTCCGCCGTCAGCCAATCCATGAATTCTCCGGTCAGCTCGTGGTGATTGTACACCTGACAATAGTTCGAGCCGTAATCGATGGCAGCCCGGCATTCAAAGCCTGCTTCGATTCCTTTGACCAGCGCTTCAATCCGCCCTTTTACCTTGGCCATGGACTCCATCGACAGCGTACGGATCGTGCCTTCCATCCGCGCTTTTTCCGCAATGATGTTCTGCTTCGTTCCCCCCTCGATCTTGCCGATGGTCACGACCGCAGAATCAAGCGGGTCGATGTTGCGGGCGACGATAGACTGCAGCTGCGTCACCAGATGACTGGCTGCGACCACCATGTCGTTGGCCTTGTGCGGGTAGGCAGCGTGACCGCCCTTGCCGATCAGGTCAATAAACAGCTCCGAGGTATTTGCAAAAAGAATTCCTGGCTTCGTCGCCACCTGGCCGACCGGGTATTCCGGAGCGATGTGCAAAGCGAAGATCTCGTCCGGTCGCCATTCGCAGAACTCCCGGCTCGAAAGCATCGGCTTCGCCCCGCCCGGCCCTTCTTCCGCCGGTTGAAAGATAAACAACAGGTCATCGTCAATCGGATGGTGAACAAAATGCGTGAGAATCCCCAAGGCAATCGCCATGTGCATGTCGTGACCGCAGGCGTGCATGTATCCTTCATGCTTGGAACGGAAAGGATAGGACGTCTCTTCCGGAATGGGCAGACCGTCCATGTCGGTGCGCCATGCAAGCATTTTGGACGGGTTCATTCCCGCCAGCTTGACGAGGATGCCGGTTCGCCATGTTCTGATCTGCAGACGCTCCTGCGGCAGCCCGGCAAGGTAGTTCAGCAGGTACTCCTGGGTTTTGAACTCCTGAAAGCCGGGTTCGGGAATCCGGTGCAGGTCGCGGCGAATCTGGACGAACGAAGGCGTCGTTGTCATAAAGGATCACGCTCCCTTGGCTGCGCCCAGTTCTGCCAGTTGGCGCGAAAACACGTCCACAAACCGGTCCACGTCTTCCTTTGTCAGTGTCAAAGGGGGAAGCAGTCGAACGATCGTCTTTTGTGTGATGTCGACCAGGATGCCCTCTGCCAGCAGGTTTTGCTGCAGGCGGCTGGCTTCCTCCGGTTGGGCGTTCAGTGAAATGCCCACCATCATGCCTTTGCCGCGAATATCGCGAAGCACAGCGGTAAAGCTGCGGCCGAGCTCATGCAGCCGCTCCCACAGGTAGGACATCACTTCGTTGGATTGGGTCTGGAACACCGGGTCAAGCACCACGTCCAGCACGGCATTTCCAAGCGCAGCGCTGAGCGGCGCCGGTGCAAAGGTAGTGCCGTGGTCCCCAGGCTTGAACAGGTTCATCAGCTTCTCGCCGGCGATCACACCGCCAAGCGGCAGCCCGCCGCCGACACCTTTTGCAAACAGAATCAGATCGGGCGTTACACCGGCATGCTGATAGGCGAAAAAGCGCCCGGTACGTCCGATCCCCGTCTGGATCTCGTCCATGCAAAACAGCATGCCTTCCTGCCGGCAGATCGCTTCCACGTCACGCAGATAGGCTTCGCCAAGCGGCACCACGCCGCCTGAACCCAGCACCGGTTCCATCAGTACCGCAGCCGGTTTCGCCTCCCGGCAGAGGCTCTTCAGCTGCTCCGCATCCTCCGCATCCAGCTCATACACCGGAAACGACGGCTGAGGAAAATCCTGGTAGACGTGCGGCTGTCTGGTCAGGCGAATCGCGCCGAGCGTTCGGCCGTGGAAACTGTTGCGCAGCACCACGATGCCTTGCCGTCCGGCACCTCCAGCAACCGTCCATTTGTGAATCAGCTTGATCGCCGCCTCCGTCGCTTCTGCACCCGAGTTGGTAAAGAACACTTTTCCCTTCACACTGTGCTCGACAAGCCGCTGGGCCAGTCGGATGGCAGGTGTATTGAGGAAGAGGTTGGAGATGTGCAAGAACTTCTCCCCCTGTTCCCGCAAGGCCTGCATCACTTGCGGATGGGAATGACCGAGGACGTTGACCGCCAGGCCGGTAAACAAATCGAGATACGCCTTGCCATCCGTGTCGTACAGATGGTTTCCCTCGCCTTTTGCAATGGCGATCGGCAGGCGTTTATAAGTAGAGATGATATACTGTTCATCTAGCGAACGCCAATCCATATGCCCTCTCCTCTACTATTGCATGGCTTCGGCTGAAACTTTTACAGCTGTCTGAGCTCCTGCTTGATTTCCGTCTTGGACTTGGTCTTTTCGTCAATTTGTTTGATGATACGCGCAGGTGTGCCCGCCACGACTACATGGGGCGGTACATCTTCAATTACGACGGCGCCTGCGGCGACAACGGAGCCTTTTCCGACGCGAACGCCTTCCAGAATCACAGCGTTGGCCCCCACGACAACGTCATCTTCAACCACAACCGGCAGTGCCGACGGCGGTTCAATTACGCCGGCGATCACCGCGCCTGCACCAATGTGGCAGTTCTTGCCGATCGTGCCGCGTCCGCCGACCACTGCGTTCATGTCGATCATCGTGCCTTCACCGATCACTGCGCCGATGTTAATCACCGCGCCCATCATGATGACCGCGTTATTGCCGATCGACACCTGATCGCGAATGATCGCGCCCGGTTCGATACGCGCCTGGATATTTTTCGTCTCGAGAAGCGGGATGGCCGAATTGCGGCGGTCGCTCTCCACAACGTAATCGGCAATTTTCCCCTGGTTTTGTTCCAGTACAGGCTGAAGCTCCTTCCACTCACCAAACACAACGCCTGTGTTTCCCGTAATGAACGTCTTCGCATTCGGACCGAAGTCGATCCCCTCCAGTTCCCCTTTCAGGTACACCTTTACCGGCGTCTTCTTTTCGCTTTTTTGAATAAACGAAATAATTTCATGCGCATCCATCATGTTCACTGGGATGTCCTCCTTTGAAATGGGTATAGCAAAAAAGCAATGAGTAGAACGCTAGTACTCATTGCTCTTCAAGCTGCAAGCAAATCATTCAATAGCGCTCCATGAAAGCAAGCCTTTCATGACAGGGCGATCGTTGTTCACGAGAACCCCAGCTTCCACTGCCCGGGGATGCAGTCAAAGCTTCGGCGCATTGGCCTTTCCGTCCTTTTGTCGATTCCCCGCGACCCGTAAAATGACGTACTCATCCGCTGCGCACCTCTATTAGGATGACCATATGGAATTGCTTTTAACTGTACCAAAATCCTCCGAGTGTGGCAACTGCACTCGCGATTTCTTCGAAAATTTCCTAGTTCGACAATTTTCACTTTTCATCCGTAAGGGATCAGTGATACACTTAAGCCCCATCTTTTTTGAAAGGAATGGATACCATGCAGTTGACGAGCGAGCAGCTTTACGTCAGGGGATACAAAAGCGAGGACGCAGCCCCATTGTTGCAGCTGCGTCTTCGCAATCGAGATTTTTTTCTTCCGTTTGAACCGATCCGCCCTCCCTCCCACTACACACTGGAAGCGCAGCAGGAGTTTATCGCGGCCGCCATTCGAGATTTTGAATGCGGAACAGGATACGGGTATGGGAGGACCATCTGATCTTCGCCATGACTTATGAAGATTGGACAAGCCGCTCCTAGGATTCCCCCAGCTCTCTCAGACGCTGCAAAATCCTGCGCTTGCGGTACAGCATCATGCCTGCTTCCGCCACGTCCTGAACTGCGGAACGATTCAAATACGCCCCGAACAATATGCCGGCGATCGGCACCATCTGGAACAGCTTCTTCCAGCCAAAGTTTTCGGTGTAAGTCATAATCACTTCCCGCCACCCTTGCAGCTGCGCAAGAGTCTGACTGCGAACGGTTTGCGCGTCAAAGGCGGCCAATTCCTCCAAGATCGCCTTTTTGCCGACGATATCAGAGGAGGAGAACTGCAGGCATTTAATCACGAACATCCGCTCTCTCTTTTCCTCCGGCCGATAGCCGTAACAGAGGGCCATTTCCTGCAGCACCTTGAGGGAAGTGCCGACCAGGAGCGGAATATCGACCGCAAGCGTGAACAAGCCGCCAATGCCTGTCGTCGCTCCCTGTACGGTGGCGAACGCAGCACGGGAATGGCGCAAGTCTCGTGCAACCGCATCCATCGTTGCCAGGGGGAGTCTGGATACCTCTGTCGATGAGAGGGGCTCCCTTGCAGTGCCTGTCGGCAGGTACGGCTGGAAGCGCTCATACACGGCTTTTTCCTGGACCAGGTAAGTACCGCCGTGCTCCAGATAACTGGCAATCTCGTCCACAGCCGCTCCCAGTTTTTCCTGAACCGCGGCAGGTGTATACCGATCCAGCAGCACGAACGGCAGGCGGCCGAGCTTCTCCCAAAACCACAAGTCTTTTTGCTCCCGCTCCCATTTCTCTATCTCCGAATAAGCCTGCTCCAATGTTTCCCGCGTCTCCACATTTCCCACTCCTTACTTCGGACGCTTTAGCCTGCACTGATTGCGCAGGAGCTGTTTTACATGATCTTCCAATTCAGTCGATGAAGAGAAGCAGAGAAATTCCGAAACCTCCCTGACGATCCCCAGCTTTTCGTGCTTCACCAGCGATCCTTCCAATCGAAAACCGAACTTTTCGAGTACGTTCCGCATCTCTTCCCTCACCACGCACACTTCCTTCTCCTCATTTGGAGAAAAAAGCCCTCGCTTGAAGCAAGGGCCGCTCTCCTCTATTTTACAACAAAGGTGGCAGAAAAGGTCTGTTCGCGCTCGACCGTGTCCACTTCTTTCTCAAAGGTAGAAAGGCGGGCATATACGCCGCACGTACGGTATGCGAGCTTGTGGGTGACATGAATGGTATAGGTGCCAGGCTTGTTCCCGTTGTCCGCGATAATCTCCTTCATATCGATTGATTCGAGGCCGTCGTAGGCTGTGACGTCCGATTCCTTGTCGTGCTTGGGGCGGAAGGTACGCAAGGTATTGCTGTCGTTGTAGACGACCTTCACGACGTTCTCAGAAAAGATTTTTCCGCCGCTGTAGTAATGATACTCGCCGATCGTGTTCATACCGTACTCCCACCGGAGATCCGGTACCCATAAAAAACGCCTGTCTTTTTTATTGCTGGCATCTTTTTTCACTTTCATAACGCCGTGGTGAACGACGTGATTGGCGCTGAGTGACACTTTCGAAAATGCATCCAGTGCTCGCAGGGAGTGAACCGTCACCACTTCTCCATTACTCAGCTGCCTGCCGTCACTTGCGGTCAGGCGGATCGGCAGAAGGGCGGGAGCTTCCCCGATTTCGTCTCTTTCGCAGACAGGTGCGGACGGAGTCGGCGGGGTATCTTCATACACCCTTACATAGCCGCACCATGACACGTTTGGGTCTTTCTTGCTGTAGTAGTTGATCTTGTACCGCCCCGGCGAATAGCTGGAGAGCTCCAGGGCAGTGTGATCCCAGTTCAGGCGGGACGAGTCGACGACCATGTTGTCCACAGCCCATACACCCGGACCTTCGTCCGCGTCCTTATCGCTGCCGTATTTCAGGTGATCGCCTGCCGTCGTCAGCCAGATTTTGTAGATCGGCTTCTGGTAAAGCGTGACGGTATTGTTGGAAGAAGTCAGGTCTTCCTTTTCCATACGCAGCGAGGAGCGCTCGTTTTGCTGCATCATGATGTCCAGTGTCGCCCCCCCGGGAGACGGGGCACAGGAATTTTGCACGCCCGGGATTTCGATACGCAGAGTGTTGATCGACGTGGAGTTTCCTCCTTCGGGCTCATAGGTAACGGTAAGTGTCATCCCTGCCAGTTTCTCAGGCAGCTGCACCTCAAAATGTCGAGAGTCTCTGATCGACTGTCCCGTGCCGCTCACCGACCATCTGCCTGGCAAGTCTGCGAACAGCTGTACGGTGCTTGGAGCTGCTTTGGCGGTGATCTTTTGGCCGGGGGTCAGTTTCTGCCCCGTGGCATCCATCCCGAGATAAATATCCGTCAGTCCTACGTGCAGAGTAAAGCGCGATGGAGACAAGTTGACATCGGTTGGCTCAAACACCAGGTCGTACAAGCCGGATGGCAATGTACCCGTGTAGAAGCTTTGACCGCTGCCTTTTTTCATTTCGGTCTCGGCTCCCTGCCGATACAGCTTCCACGTTCCCGCACTGCTGGCATAATATCGCTTCGAACCCGACAAGCCGGGAATCGACTCGGTGGATCCGGTTGGAATCGGCGTTCCCGCTGCCGCTGTACCGCTGTAAATTTTAGCGTGTTGAAGCGCTTCTACGATGAACCTGACGTTAACCGTACTGCTTTTTTGCTGTGCGTCTTTCACGACAAAGGTAAGGATATGTGCTCCCGGGGCCAATTTGCCGGCGGGTATGGAGAAGCGCGGAACACTCCACTGCAGTGCCGGCTGACTGGCCTTGTTTTCCATGCGGAATTCGGGCAATTCCACTCCATCCAGATAGATCGAGCTGCTGCTTACATTGATTCCCTTGGCATAGGTCGTTTGCACGATATCAATTTCCAGCGGTGTTTCCGGCGGGAGGATAAATTCGTCGTTTTTCACCCAATTCCAGCCGTTACTGTTTAGACCCACCACCTGAAAGTCGTTGAAACTGATAAACTGGTGTACCGGTTTTGGCAAAGGCTTTGGCGCCTGAGTCATTCGCTTCCATGGTACGTTGGCCCCGTATGCAGGGGAAACGCCGGTCAAGGTTGATTGACTCATGGCCAGGCACACGAGAAGCGCGCAAACAAACAATCTCTTCACTTGATGTCCCTCTTTCATACCCATCTCACCCTGTTCCCACAGTCATGGCAACAGGCATCTGTCTTTATTCGACAAAAACTTTGCCTTTCCTCTCTTAACCATTTACCCCTGTTTTCAGTCTGGCGATTCCCTCCTGGCAAACACCGTAGGAAAACCACGAACACCCTTCGCAAAGGTGAACCAAATCATCCGGTTCCACGAGCGTTCGGGTCCGTTCCACCAGTTCCGACTTCAGGTAGACAGCCCCTTCCGTTAAATCGAGGTGCCTGATGACGTTGCGATCCAGCGTCTGAACGTGCTGTTCCGAGTCCCCGTTCGCCTCGCACTTCTCCTTTCCCTTGTTCGGGCAAACCTGACACGTGTCGTCAAAACCGCGTACGACTTGAATGGGGAAATCCTGTTTCGGGTCACGGATGCGCTCTACAATTTCCCCCATTTTGGCGACGAACTCCGGGCTGTAACCCATGCCCCGAAAACCGTGGACACAAAGCAAATGGTGTCCGCGAAGAATGACTTTATCCATCGAGAGTCCCCTTCCAGAGCGGGATATGAAAAAATCCATGCAGATAATGACATCATACCTGCTGAATGGGCAAAAAAACAGGGGGGAAATGCCCCCCTCATTTCGGTTCCAGCAACGACATGATATATCGCTTGACGTCCACCAGCCGCTCCGGCGGCGAAGGTACATCTCCCGCTGGAGCTATAAGAAGAGGGACCAGCGAATCACTGGCATCAAGCGACCCGTGATTGCTTCCGCCCGGATGATTCGGAGCTCCATCCGCAGTAAACTCTGCTCCCGGCCGCGCTGTGGCGATCAGGAAACGCCCGGCATGTGAACGTAGGGCGCTCTGCAGCCGACGAAGCCCGTCCGGATGAGAATCGGACACCAGACGGCTGTCTTCCCGTCGCACTTTCAGATTCATCACCCCAAAATCACCGCGCACATCCCAACGCTTACCGAACGTGTCGCTTCGCTCCGCCCCCGATCGGTAACGAAGCTCTCTCCCGCCCTGCCGGACATGGGTCCATTCGTCTTTCTGCCACGCAATCAGGTCAATTCGTTCATCCGACTTCAGCCGATCGATCATAGCCGGAAGAGGAGCCCGCTCCGACAGCGAATAGACGTAGCACATGCGCCCGTTAACCGCAAACGCCACGTCATCTGTCGGCTGCAGCTCCTCACCCAAGCGGTAGGGGCGGAGCCCGGACAATGTCTCTTCCAGATCGATTAACGCCGTTTCCCGCCGGGTTCCAGTTGCGGTCACCCCGCTGTCACCCATCAGCAGAAACACATGCTGTCGCAATGCATCCTCCCAGTTGCCAAAAGCGTTCAGTATGTGCTGGAGCTGAACCTCCACTTTTTTTAGTCCTTCCAAAAAGGCAGGACCGTATTTATGCAGGTCGCCGTCCATGTCGGGAAAATAGGCCAGGGTCACGTCAGGAAGTCGGTTTTCCTTGATCAAGCTGATCAGGCTCCGAGCGGTGTAATCGCTGTTCATGCCCATGGAGCGAAATGGGCTGGTCGGCAAATAGTCGTCGGTCACTCTGGAAAGCGCACCGAGGGCTAGCAGATCAGGTCCCTGCAGCCGCACCGTGTACATCCCCTTGATGCCAAAATGATGTCCCTGTTGTCCGCGATAAAGCAAACCGTTAATCGATCCGGTAGTGAACCCTTTGGCGGACAATTCTTCATGCAGCGTTCTTGTTTTTTTGGACAAATGGAGATGATTCAAGTGAAAAAAGCTGTCTTCAAACCATTGGGGCAGACCCGGTTTCCAGACGATTCGCATCCCGTCTCCGTAATCGACCATCCGTTTTTCCGATTGGTTGAACCAGAGCAGTCCCGGCACATGATGCTGGTCCGCGTAGGTACCGGTCAAAATCGTGCTGTCAATGGTGACAGACATGGTCGGAAACGAACTGATCGCATCCCGTCGATACAGCCCGTTTTTCATCAAAAACGCCAGGGCAGGCGCTTCGTTTCTCATGACCAGCTGCTCCAGCGAGCGGGAGAGCATCGAATCGATCAGCAAAAGTATCACTTTACGTTTTGCTGCCAACCCGGAGGTATGGATGCGTTCCTCTGTCCAGTGAAGTTGACCGGACTGTACCCAGGCAGATCCGAACACAGTGCCAAGCAGGATCGCGATCAGGGATAACCGGCCAAGTTTACTCCTCAGCATTGAATGAAAGCCTCCCGGAACGTTTTCCCATATTGTGTCCACCCAGCCTTTTCTTAGCCATCTGACCGTTCTCACAGCTGTCGTATAGTTTTTCCAGCCTTGCAAACGCTAGAAGGGATACCTGTGGAAAGGAGTAAATCCCCATGGAAAAACAAAGTGACGACAAGAAGGCAAAGCACGAGCCCACCATCGCCCCCGGGATGGAGATGGACGCGCTGGATGAAGAGGCTACCCCCGAGGAGATTGAAAACAACGACTACACCCCTGTCACCATTCTGTATCGAGACTGGATCTGACTGACCGCCCCGTTGCCGTAACGGGGTCTTTTTTGCGTTTCCTATAGTCTATTCCTATCTGATTGATACTTTTTATAGATTGGACTTATTTACACAAGGCTGGTAAAAAGAAAAAAAGGCCCCTGCAGGGACACGAATACGGGAGAGTGAAGAGGAATGGTACAGCAATGGAATGCCCGATTGTATGACGACAATATGCAGTTTGTCTCCCAACTGGGAAAGGGACTGCTCGACTGGCTTGGTCCCGCTCCGGGGGAAGCGATTCTGGATCTTGGCTGCGGTACGGGAGACTTGACGAATGAACTGGCTGAAGCGGGAGCAGTACCAACGGGAATAGATCTTTCGCCGGCGATGATCGAGCTGGCTCGTGAAAAATACCCGTCTCTGCGCTTCCTCGTTGCCGACGCAGAGACGTACCGGAGTGAAGAATCCTTTGACGGTGTTTTTTCCAATGCCGCACTGCACTGGATGAAGCGGCCGGAAGCGGTAATCCGTACCGTTCGTCATGCGCTGCGGCCGGGTGGTCGCTTTGTGGCAGAATTCGGCGGAAAAGGCAACGTGGGCAGTATCGTCGAAGCAATCGAGGCAGTTTTGGCTGAAGTCGGGATCGACGCGAAGGGACGGAATCCTTGGTATTTCCCAAGCATCGGCGAATACGGCGCGCTGCTGGAGCAAAACGGGTTTCGGCTTGTGAGGGCCAACCATTTTGACCGTCCGACCCAGCTTTCCGACGGGGAACGGGGCATCCGACACTGGCTCGACTCCTTCGCAGGCGTGTTTTTTCAAGAGATGTCGTTGGAACAAAAGGAGCGTGCCTGCGAACGGATCGCCGAAACGCTAAGGTCTACCCTCTTTCAGGACGGAAGTTGGGTGGCGGACTACAAGCGCATCCGCATTCTGGCCGTCAAAGAAAAAGCATAGGTTTGTAACATCATTCCACCACGCTTTCTTCAATCACCAGGATCCCGTCCGTCGCGTTCATGCTGGCCTTGACACCAAACGGCAGGGCGATATTGTAAAACCCATGTCCTGCCTGAAGATTCCAAATCGTCGGTTTGCCGTACGGAACAACAATCTCGCGAAATACGTCAAGCACCCCGAATCCGTCCTTGTATTTTTTGGATTCACAGTTTGTCCAGGTGCCAAGAATAATTCCTGCTGCGTCGGAAAACTTGCCGGCCAGCGCCAGCTGCGTCAGCATCCGGTCAACGCGGTACGGCTCCTCGTCGATGTCCTCCAGAAACAGCAGCTTCCCCTTTGTGTCAAGCTCATAGGGCGTCCCCATCAAGGCAGCCACCAGGGACAGATTCCCTCCTACGATTGGGCCGCTGGCTTCTCCGTCCACCAAACAGACCAGCTCTTCCCCCTCAGGATTCACGATCTGGCCAAGCGGCTCCGCCTGTGTCATGGCGCGCAGCAAATAGTCCCTAGATACGGGATCCAGCGTATGGGCAATCCCCGCAGAGGCCATCGGACCATGCAGGGTGGCTAATCCGGCTCGTTGCCCCAAGGCCGTATGAAGCGCCGTGATGTCGCTGTAGCCGATAAACAGTTTGGGATTGTCCGCAATACACTCGTAGTCGAGCAGCGGCAGGATTTGCGGAGAGCCGTATCCCCCTCGCAAACACATGATTCCGTCTACCTCGGGATCGGCAAACATCGCGTTCAGTTCTTTCGCTCTCCATTCCGCCGGACCTGCCAAATAGCCTCCATACGTTTGCCGGCACGTTTCTCCCAGCTTCACCTGAAACCCCAGCGCTTCCAGTTCAGCCAGGGCAGTCGGCACGATCTCCGGTTTCGGAGAAGATGGAGCGATCACTCCAATGGTATCCCCCGGCAAAAGGGGTTTTCCTTTTTTCATCATGCTTCACCTCGTCTGTTTCAAAATGGACTTGGGTAAAAATGTTTTCGGAATGCGAAACTTGGCTGTTTTCTGCGGATTGACCAACTGGCTGACGCACACATCTCCAGCCGTTCCCAACAAGCAAACCAGCTCGTTGGCTGTCAACCCCGGCATCCATTCCTGCAAAAGACGGAACATGCCCTCGGCCGCCTGACTGCACGCTTCGTCAATCGTCGGCGCGGATGCGATGACGTACAGGAAGTGCTCGTCCTCCAGCACGGGTTGAGACAATGCCACTCCTTTTATCAGTTCGATCCGAACTCGTACTTTGCCTCCTATTTCCACTCCGCAAACGGCCGATTCCCCGTCCCCCATGGCGGCATGCAAGTCTCCCATGGCCAGATTTGCTCCCGGTTGGAAAACGGGAAGATAGAGCACCGCTCCCTCTGTAATCTCCTTCGTATCCAGGTTTCCGCCGTGACATCCGGGAACCAGCGTGTTCACGCTCCCTTCAGCCGGTGCTACTCCGATCACCCCGATCATTGGCTCAAGCGGCACGGACAGGTCCGGGCGCAAATGCACCTGATTGCCTTTCACCACCGGTTTCAGTACCTGTTCGTATTCCACAAAACGCTTCAACACTCCTGATCCGGGACGGAGGTACATGGTTCCCGTCTCCTCCAACTGAATGGACAAGATTTCAATTTTCAGAACATCGCCCGGCTCCGCTCCGCGAACCGCCACCGGACCTGTCGCCGGGTTGATTCCGTCCAGCTGGTGGTCCTGATGGGAGGAGCTTTCCGTCAGTTGCCCCCGGTAACAGTCATAGGTCTCAAAGACGACCTCGCTTCCGGATTCTACGGTTGCCACCGGCTCCATGTCAAAAGAAAACGAATCAATACAATTCTGTTTGAAGATCACTGTCATCCTGTTCAACCTCTTTTCCGCCGTCAAATAATAGTCGCCCTATTATCTTACTCCACATCCGCTACTCCTTGTAACCCCATTTAAAATCGATGTAGCCAAGCGGATCCACCTGAACGCCTTTCACCTTCCCGCTCTGCACCCATGCATTTACGTCGCTGAAAATGCCGGTCAGCGGCATCTCCTCCATCAAGAGCGTCTCCGCTTCCAACAGGATTTGCCTGCGCTTCTTTTCATCGCGCTCCACACAGGACTTCCTGATCAGTTCGGTGTAGGTCGGATTGTGCCAGCGCGTGATGTTGCTTGAGCTGTACTTCTCGATGAATTTTTGCAGGAAATTGATGGAATCGTTATAGTCCGCAGTCCAGCCGGAACGGGTAATCTCAAACTTGCCCAGTTCCTGGTCGTCCAGGTACACCTTTGTTTCCTTGTTGACCAGCTTTACGTCTGCACCCAATTCCTTTTTCCACTGCGCCTGCAGCGCTTCCGCAATCGCCTTGTTGCGGTCGGAGGTATTGTACAGGTACGTAATCGGAGGCAGCTTGGTGATCCCCAGTTCCTTCATGCCCTGAGCCAGCAGTCTGCGTGCTTCCTCAGGCTGGTTGTCGGCGAAAAACCCTTCCGGCTTCAGGCTTAGGGAAACAGGCGTAATTCCCATCAGCGGCGTCTGTCCCGCCTGACCGATGTTGTCCGCGATATCCTTGCGATGAATGGCGTAGGCAAACGCTTTTCGCACCTTCGTATTGGTAAACGGCTCTCGTTCAACATGAAAGCGTATGTAATAAGAAGCAGCCTTTGGTTTGGTGATCAGCTTGCCTTCCTGCTTCAACGGACCGACTGCGTCAACCGGCAAACTGCTGATCGGCTGCCCGGCCCAATCCAGATCGCCGTTTTCAAACATCGCCAGCTCCGTGTTGTCGTCTTCCATCATGGAAAATTCGATCCGCTCCAGCTTTACCGCATTCTGGTCCCAATACGTGTCGTTCTTCAATAGAACCAGTTTGCTTCTGTGGTTCCAGGTATCCAGTTTGAACGGGCCGTTACTGACCAGTGTCCTGGGATTGCGGGCCCATCCTTGGTTGGATTCCACGACCTTTTGGTGAAGCGGATAGAAGAAAGAAACAATCGTGGGGAAGTAGGGAGTCGGGTTCTCCAGCGTCACCTGCAGCGTCTTGTCGTCCAGCGCCTTTACGCCGACTTCTTCACGCTTTGCCTTGCCGGACTGGTACGCCTCCGCGTTTTTGATCGGGAAAAACCGATAGGCGGAGCCGGAAGCCGTTTTCGGGTCAAGGGCGTGTTTCCAGGCAGACTCGAAATCGTGCGCCGTCACCGGATCGCCGTTGGTCCACTGGGATTTGCGAAGCGCAAAGGTATACGTCTTCTTGTCGTCCGAGACCTTCATGTCGGCGGCAAGCGAATTTACCGGATTGCCATCCTGGTCCAATCGGGTAAGTCCGTCAAAGATCGCTCGAATCACAGCCCCCGAGATGACGTCTTCCGACAGAGTCGGATCAAGCGTAGCCGGTTCCTCCATATTCAACCGCAGCACCTGCGGCTCGATACGGGGGATTGGCGCTGCCGCGGCCGAATTCCGCCCGGAACATCCCGTCATCAAACCGCCCAGCATCAGCACGAAACTGAGAAAAGCGATGGAATGCTTGTTCATATTCGCAAAACCCCCCTTTATCTGCTTGGAGAAGATTGTCTCCCAACCAGCACGTCTCATTATTCTCCGCAGAAGAGGGGTGATTCATAAAAGGAATAGCGTACCTGACATCGGCATGACCGGAGAGAACCCAATTGACACTTCCCGCTTTTTGCTCTTCAATAAGGATTAATAGCAAAATACTGACCGCACCATTAACTAGCGGCTGCAAGGGAGATTATCGAGATGACTATGTTCAAAGCATTGACGATCGCTGGTTCTGACACCAGCGGCGGGGCCGGTATTCAGGCTGACCTTAAAACCTTTCAGGAGCGCGGCGTGTATGGCATGACTGCCCTGACCGTGATCGTCGCTCAAGACCCTCACAACGGATGGTTTCATGAGGTTTTCCCCATCTCCGTGGAAACCTTGGAAAAACAAATCGAGACTGTTGTGTCCGGAATCGGAATCGACGCCGTTAAGACAGGGATGCTCGGTTCCACCGAGATCATTGAATTGGTGGCCAAAAAAATCGATCAGTACCAATTGAAAAACGTTGTGGTAGACCCGGTAATGGTCTGCAAAGGTGCGGATGAAGTGCTTCACCCAGAAACGGCCGTAAGCTTACGAGAGGTGCTTGTTCCCCGGGCTACCATCGTCACTCCGAACCTGTTTGAAGCGGGGCAGCTTAGCCAACTGGGACAGCTGAAAACCGTCGACGACATGAAAGAAGCAGCCAAACGAATTCACGCACTCGGCCCTGATTACGTCCTGGTAAAAGGCGGCGGAAAGCTGCAGCATGAAAAAGCGGTCGACGTCCTGTTTGATGGAAAAACGTTTGAAGTACTGGAAGGCGACCGGATCCAAACGACGTACACACATGGAGCAGGCTGTACCTATTCTGCCGCCATTTGCGCAGAGCTCGCAAAAGGCAAGTCCGTTCGGGAAGCCGTGCACCTCGCGAAGGCTTTTATCACGGAAGCCATTCGTCACTCCTTCCCGCTCAACCAATACGTTGGACCGACCAATCACGCTGCTTATCGCTTGGTTCACAACGCGTAACGGAAAAAGTACAAACTCCTATCTGTCCAGTGGACGGATAGGAGTTTTTTGTTCGTTTTACGCTTCCTTCTTCATGTACATATCGCTTGCCGGTGCTTGCACAGGCGCAGGCTTTTTTCGCATGGTCGCAACGGTAAACACAATCAGCGCACTCCAGATGAAGCCAAAGCTGATAACATGTGTCGCGGTAAAGGGTTCCCCGAACACAAAGATGGCCAGCAGCAGACTGGCACTTGGAGCAAGGTACTGAATGAAACCAAGCGTCGAGAGCGACAGCGTTTTTGTTGACTGAGCAAACCAGTACAGTGGCAGAGCAGTGGCTACGCCAACCAGGGTAAGGAGAGGCAGCTGCCAGCCGGACAGTGTGGAAACGGTATCCGTTTCATTTATATGAATATAGACAAGATACAGAAGGGATAGCGGAAATACGATCAGCGTCTCCCACGCAAGACTGAGCATGGAATCGAGGTTGATTACTTTTTTCGCCAGTCCGTACAAAGCGAAAGTCAAGGCCAAGGAAATCGCAACCCACGGTATCTGCCCGTACTGAAGAGCAATGATGGAGACCCCTACAGTCGCAAGCCCGATGGCAACCCATTGCCCCATCCGCAGCTTCTCCTTTAAAAAGAGGACGCCGAACAACACGTTGATGAGCGGATTGATATAGTATCCGAGGCTGGTTTCCATTACATGATCGTTATTGACCGCCCAGATAAATATGAGCCAGTTTGCGCTAATTAACAGAGCGGAGATGAGAATAGCCACTTTTTTCTTCCGATCCGCCACCGCCTCCCACATTTGAGGCAATCGGCTGGTTATTGCCAGCCATAATCCTACAAACACGACAGACCAAACAACTCGGTGCGCGAGGATTTCCCAGGCCGCCATCTGCTGAAACAACTTCCAATACAGCGGCATTAGCCCCCAGACTAAATACGCCGCGATACCAAACAACACTCCCTGCTTCATTCTCCTCCGCCCCCAACTTGTTTCTCGTACCATTCCAGTTTAGCCGAAGTAAGGCAAAACGGCTATTTATTTTCATTAAGAGCATACTTCCAAAGAGCAGAGGCACCTTCTTTATTCCTCTACCATAGCAGCAGGTTATCAAGGTAACAAGTTATCACAGTAAAGAATGGGTAATTTTTTATTTTACCACGAATCATTCTGTAGTAAAATAGGGAACTGTGTAGAAATCATGTTTTAGTTAAGTGAGGAAGTCATCCATGGTCTACTGGCGTTCGGTTTTCCTTGTATTAATGGGAGCTTGCAGTTATGGGGTGCTGGCGGTGTTTATGAAATTTGCCTTTATCGCTGGCTTTTCCCCCTACGAGCTAAGCGGTGCACAATTATTCTTTGGGTCCGTCTTGATGTCAATCATTGCATTGCTGCTCTCCCGTGAACGTTTTACCTTTCGACATGTTTTTGTCCTGCTGCCCGCCAGCGTCATGATGGCCTGCACCAGTATCTTTTACCATCAGGCGGTGAGTGAAGTTTCTGCCTCCCTGGCAATCGTGCTGTTGTTCCAGTTCACCTGGATCGGCGTACTAATCGAAGCAGCGGTAAACCGGAAAAAACCGAGCCCTCAGCAATTGCTCTCCCTTTTGCTGTTGGGAGTCGGCACAGTGTTTGCCAGCGGATTGGTTGAAACCGGGATTCAACAGATAAGTCTAAAGGGTCTGATCTGCGGATTATTGTCGGGTTTTACCTACGCCATGGTGATTTTCTTCAGCGGAAGACTTGGCGTCGGGATGGACCCGTACCTCCGCAGCGCCGTTTCCATCACAAGTGCGGCCGTTCTTCTATCTCTCGTGTATCCGCCTGTCTTTTTGCTAAATGGGCGCCTGTGGGACGGCCTACTGACATACGGAATATTGGTAGCCTGCTTCGGATCGCTGATTCCCATCCTGTGCCTCACCGTCGGCGTTCCCCGTATTGGAAGCGGACTGGCTACCATTCTCTGCGCGGTTGAGCTTCCGACAGTCGTGTTTTTATCCAGCTCCATCCTGCTTGAACCGGTCAGTCTCGCTCAATGGAGCGGCGTCACGATGATTCTCGTAGCGATTGCCTTGCCTCAACTAAAGGTAAGACAGTTGTTTTCCACTTTGCGTACATCTAAGGCAAAAAGCCCTTGATCGCTCGGATCAAGGGCTTTCTCCTGTAACAAATCAACTTCGCTGTCGTCTTTACAACAAAGGAAGGTGAAAGTCATGAATAAGATCATATTGCTGCTTGGAGTAGGTATTGTTATTCTCCTGGGCATTTCCCTGTTCCTTCCTCAGTTCCAACAGCCCACGGTGTGATGAGCGGATCGATTATTTCGGTAGAGCCGGCTTCTGCTGGCGGCAGCTCGCTCGGAAAAATTCTCGTCGAAGGAAAGCAGGCAACCAACCCTGCCGACAAGGCAAGCGTAACCCTAACCAGGCAAACCCAACTGCTGGGGAGAGATGGTACTGTACTTCGCTTTGATGATCTCAAGCCGGGAAGCAGTGTGGAAGTGCTCTTTACCGGTCCTGTACTGGAGTCGTATCCCGTTCAAATTACGGCAACGAAGGTGATTGTACAGTAAATAAAGAAAACCCAGCCGACTTTAGCTAACGCTGGTGTCGGCTGGGGCCCCGAACACTTTTCTAGCGGCTGTATGGGATTTCCAAATTTATAAATTCTTATACACTAAAAAAAGCCCGGGTCTATCTCAAGGGGAGATAAACTCGGGCTTTGTACTTGTACCTTGAAAACTGGATACGCAAGTTTTGCACAAGGATGTGTGGATAAGTCCTCGACCGATTAGTATTCGTCAGCTCCACGCGTTGCCGCGCTTCCACACCGAACCTATCAACC
>NZ_JBIYSM020000059.1:0-19479 GCF_044759095.2 Brevibacillus soli | reverse complement strand
TTCGGAATCTGGGCTCATAACCTCAGAAGAGCAGCCCAAATGGCCAAATAAGCAACGATTAACGGATACAGTTACACGGTAGCCCCCTGAGATTCACCACAATGAGATGCTTCTGCCAAAAAACGATTTTTTCAGGAGTAACTAGCTAACGCTTCGCCGGGCGGGGCCCCGAACACTTTTCTAGCGGCTGTATGGGATGTCCAAATTTATAAATTCTTATACACTAAAAAAGCAAGGTGAATTCTCACCTTGCTTTTTCTTACTTCGCCACTTTTACACCTTTATAGTGTCCGCAGCTTGGGCATACACGGTGCGCAAGCTTGTGTTCGCCGCAGTTATCGCATTTGATCATGCCTGGGATCTCTAATTTGAAGTGCGTACGACGCATTCTTTTACGGGTTTTGGAAGTTCTCCGTTGAGGTACTGCCATGTTCACTACACCTCCTTTGGCCAAAGCTACATGCTGCTATATGGATGGTTGCCCATCCGTTCAAAAATGAAGCCGTCCGATTTAAGCGAACGTATGGCCCCATCTTGAAAACAAGGTTTGCTTACTCCGTTTTGTTGTTGAAAAAGTCTGCCAGACCGGCCAAACGAGGGTCAATTCGCTCGCTCTTGCAGCTGCACGCTTGCTCGTTGCGGTTTACCCCGCAAGTCGGGCAAAGTCCCTTGCAATCTTCCTCACAGAGAGGAAAGGTCGGCATCGCCAAGAGAAAATCTTCCTGCAGCAGCGGGTCGAGCTCGATCTCGTCGCCTTCCAAGGGAAGAATGTCGCTCTCTTCATCCAGCAACTCTTCTTCTTCGGCAGTCGCAAAAGTTTCGGCAAAAGGCACCACGGCGTGATCGGTAAAAGGCTTCAGGCAACGGGAGCAAACAAAATCGACATCTGCCTTCATCTCACCTTTTACATAGTACAGGCTGCCCAGCTTGGCTGCTTCGCCGTCCGCATTCACCGGTGTAAGGCCGCGAATCTCCTGATGGCGGCTCTTTACCTCCGCGGGATCAAGCGTCAGCTGAAACGCCAGGGGTTCCCCTTTTCGATGGTCCAAATCTACGAGTTTAATGTTCACACCATTTCACCTCAAGCACAACAAGGATGATTATAGCCTTTGCCCATCTCTTTGTCAACCAATTTTCCTTGACAGCTTATTCGATTCAGGATTGCTTCGGCTTCAGTTTCTGTAGATAATCCAGGGCTTCGTCCACCGTTTTGACCGGAACGATTCGCATGGAAGTGCCGATCCGCTTCGCCGTTGCCAACGCCTCCTTGTAGTTGGAGACTTCCTGTTCCGAGTCGTTCGGAGCGAAAAAAATTTCCGCTCCCGCTTTATCCGCAGCCATGATTTTATGGTTGATGCCGCCGATTCGCCCGACAGTGCCATCCGCGGAAATCGTGCCGGTTCCCGCTATGCGGTACCCGCGTGTCAGATCAATCGTTTGATTCAACTGGTCGTATATTTCCAACGTCATCATCAGTCCAGCGGATGGTCCTCCGATGCCCTGCGAAGAAATCGTCACTTTTTTAGGGACGGTAATCTGCTGTTTGTCGTCAGGGCGAATGCCGAGCCCTGGCCCCCTGGATGTGGGGAGCTGCGCCAGCTTTAGTTTCTGCTTGTGTTCCTGATTGTCGCGTGTGAAGGTAACCTCAACGGTGTCACCCACCTTTTTGGTCGACAGGTACGCCAGCAAATCTTTGGCCTCTTCCGTTTTCTTTCCGTCTACAGCCGTGATCACGTCTCCCACCTTCAGCACGTCTTTGGCAGGCATTCCATCAAGGGTTCCCATTACCCAGACACCCTGCTTTTCGATTTTGACGTCGTATCCGGCAAGCCGAAATGCCACTGCTTCGGCAATTTTTTGCGAATTGTCCATCACTGCCCGCTCGCGTTTGACAAAATCTTCATCACTTTCACCCTGATTCAGAATGAGTTCCTTTTCCACAAGTTCTGCGTCGGGGAACATTTTGGCATAAAGGTACCAGCCCAAATTGGCTTCGCCCATGCGCACGGTAGTTAGCATGAAGGTACCCGCCTCATCCTTTTTCCCGCCTTCCACCTCAATCATCGGCTCGAGCTCAATGGCGGAACCAGGGCGTTGTACGTAATACTCCGTAGGGACGTAAAACAAGAGACCCATCGTGAGCAAGGGCAACACCAGCAGCCAGCGGAGCCCTCCCCTACGGTTTGTGCCTCGGCCGTTTGCGGAAAGCCTCTCCTCACTCATTGTTTTGCCTCCCATTGTGCAATCAGTTCCTGAATTCGCTCGATATGCTCCAAACACGTCCGTTCCCCTTCGGCGATAATCTCCTCCACCCCGGTGTATGCGATACTGCTATAGTGTCCAACATTGGGGCGGATTACTAAATCAGCGGACAACATGCGATGGCGCAGGATTTCCCGTTCCATCACGTCAATGGTTTGGGCAATCACGTCAAAGATCGTGTGTACCTTCGTTCGGATATCAAATTGGGCTACATCCACGGCAATGACGATATCCGCCCCGATCTCGCGAGCAACCGTGATCGGTACGCGATCGATCACGCCGCCGTCGACCAACAGGCGGTCGCCCACTTTTTCCGGCACAAAAATGCCCGGGATGGAAATGCTGGCGCGCACCGCCTGGTCTATTGGCCCATCGTGAAACACCACCCGCTCACCGGTCTCAATATCGGTGGCCACGATCGCCAAGCGCTTGTTCAATTCCTCAATCCGTTTTCCGTGAGTAAGCAAACGGATGAGCTGCTTGATTTTTTCACCGGACACAAAGCCGAGACCGGGTACGGTTACGTCCAGCCAGTGTTTCCGCTTCAGATTAAGCGCCAGCTTTTCCATCATGTGCGGTTCGATGCCGTTTGCGTAGACGGCCGCAATCAGGCTCCCCATGCTGCTGCCGGCCAACATGTCAACCTCGATGCCGTGTGCTTCGAGGACTTTCAACACACCGATGTGGGCAAATCCGCGAGCGCCGCCCGAACCGAGTGCCAGCCCTATTTTGGGTTTTCGCTTTTCTCCCACGCCAAAAATCCCCCCTAACCCAAGCTTATGTGGGGAAGTGCGATTTTTTTCGCTTGTACTCATGGAGAGGCGCATAGTTTCCGTTGAAGGCACGTAGACATGTACTAATTTGCTACTGCGCAGGAGGAATCCATGTCACGCCACTCTCCTTTTCTCACCCTCGTCCTTGCCCTGTCAGCGATCGCTTTGGTCACCATGCTTGTGGCTCATCCGCAGACGTCTTTCGAGGCAGCCGTTCGCGGTTTGAAAATCTGGTGGGAAGTAGTGTTTCCCGCCACGCTGCCGTTTATCGTCCTCTCCGAAATTTTGATGGGAGTCGGCGTCGTCCATTTCGTCGGAGTGCTTCTGGAACCGTTAATGCGGCCGCTGTTCAACGTGCCGGGTACAGGCGGTTTCGTGCTGACCATGGGATTTTCGTCCGGCTATCCGGTTGCCGCCAAACTGACCACGCGGTTGAGGGAACAAGGCAGCCTTACCCGTGCCGAGGGTGAGCGTCTGGTCTCCTTCACCACCACCGGCGACCCCTTGTTCGTCATCGGAGCGGTAGCGATCGGTTTTTTTCACAACGAACAGCTGGGATTTGTCCTCGCGTTTACGCACTACGTCTCTGCTGTCATCCTGGGACTCCTGTATCGGTTTCACGCGCCGTTCGAACCAACCAGCAGACCTCTGGACCGAAACCATTTGCCGCTCCCGCTTCGGGCCCTGCAGGCGATGCATCGAGCGCGGCTTCGCGACGGCCGCCCGTTCGGACGGTTGATGGGGGAGGCGGTACAATCCGCACTCCATACGCTGTTGATGATCGGCGGCTTTATCATTGTATTTTCTGTCGTCATCCAGTTATTTGAGGCGATCCGCCTGACCGACCTCCTCAGCGCCCTCCTGTCCGTCTTCCTGGGACCGTTCGGCTTTCCGCCCGCTTTTTCCAAGGCCATTATTGCCGGATTGTTCGAGGTGACGCTGGGTGCCCAGGCGACCAGTGAAGTACCCGACTCCGTATCAATGGTGTGGACGGCAGCCGTGGCCAGCGCCATCGTCTCCTGGGCCGGTCTCAGCGTGCACGCCCAGGTAGCCAGCATTTTAAGCCAGACCGACATTCGCGTGGCGCCCTATCTGCTCGCTCGTCTGCTGCATGCCGTGCTTGCGGCTTTCTTAACCTTTATCTGCTGGAAACCGCTGACGGAAAACGCCTGGTTTTTTGGAACAAGCATTCCTGTCTTTCTTCCGAACGAAGCTGGAATCGCTGTTCACACCTGGTGGGACACGTTCAGCCAATCCAGCCTGGCAGCCGGTGCGATTCTCACCGTTCTTGCTGCAGCAAGTCTGCTGGTGAAGCTGAGTTGGAAACCGACTCGCCTTCGCTAACCAACCCTAAAATTTGGTCCGCAGAGCCTGCTCGACGACCGGAGGCACGAGATCGCTTACACTTGCCTTAAATCTGGCTACTTCCTTTACGATGCTGGAGCTCAGATAGGAATACTGGTTGCTCGTCATCATGAAAAACGTCTCCACATCGTCATCAAGCTTCTTGTTGATGGAGGCCACCTGCATCTCGTACTCAAAATCCGAAACGGCGCGCAAGCCGCGAATCAGCACCTTGGCCTGACGCTTGCGCATGTAGTCAATCAACAGGCCGTTAAACGAATCCACCTCTACGTTCGGCAAGTCAGCCGTGGCCTGCCGCAGCAGCTCCACCCGCTCCTCCACCGTAAACAGCGATTCTTTTTTCGAGTTGATCAGCACAGCGACGATTACCTTGTCAAAAATTTTCGCCCCGCGGTGAATAATGTCCAGATGTCCATACGTAACCGGATCAAAACTGCCGGGACAGACGGCAATTCTCATCATGATTCTTCCTCCTTGGCATTCGCTTCGTACAAATAAATGGTAACGGCTGTCTCCCCATAAGTAACAGACCGGTCCATGCTGCACTCCCCGATTTGCTCGGGCAAGGTAATCCCGGCATCGTGCTCGGCCACAATCCACGCTCCCGGCGCAAGCAGATGCAGCTCCTGCATTTCCGCAATCTCTTCCACAATTCGCTGCTTGGCATAAGGCGGATCGAGAAAGACCAAATCAAAAGAGAGGCCGCGCTTGGACAGTGCTTTCAGCGCGCGGGCTGCGTCCGTCCGGTACAGTTCGGCCCGGTCCTCGAGCCTGCAAGCCGATACGTTTTGTTTCACTACGGAAAAGGCCTTGGCGTCCAACTCCACAAAAACGGCCCGGTCTGCACCGCGGCTAAGGGCCTCGATGCCCAGTCCTCCGGTTCCGGCGTACAAGTCCAGGGCCAAACCGCCTGAAAAATAAGGGCCGATCATGTTAAAGATGGACTCTTTTACTTTGTCGGTCGTGGGCCTCGTCCCTTTGCCGGGCACCGCAGTCAGTCGCCGTCCTCTGTGTGCTCCCGAAATGACTCGCATGATACACTCACCTGTACTGTCGTTAGTATGTATCGAAATGGATTTGAGAATGATTTCATACTAACACAACCGGATTGGAACGTAAAATTTCCAATCCGGGAAAAATTACGGTCCTCATGTATAAGCCCTGAAACTTTTGGCAACAAATATGAATAGCGACGCAACGGTGTCGCTGACAACCGCGGAGAAGACTTACGTTTCCCCATAAGCTCTTCCTCCGGTTTCTCCTCTCCCATAATTGAAGTGCGGTTTGGCTTAAGGCCGGTTTGTCTGATAGGAGCAACCGTGCCATTGGTCCCCTGCGCGGGGGTTGCTTGAACCGCTACCTCACTGACTTGTGCAGTGAGGTATTTTTTTGTTCCGCCGCGGGAGACTATCGAATAGAATCGCCACAGAGGAGGCACAGCCATGTCAGAGAAAATGCCGTCAAAAATGAAGCAGGAAGCAGCAGCCGCCCAGTCCCTGGCAGATCGTAGCGGCATCGGAAAGGATCGGGCTCGTGAAATGCAGTCGGAGGCCGACCAGTCGGACATCATCAAGCACGGACAGTGATTTCCCCACCCAGTTCAGCAAAAAGGACCAGCCCCAGAGCTGGTCTTTTTTCTCGCCAAAACTTGCTTGCTGACTTCCGAAAGAAGCGGGCGGATACTAAGAGCAAGTTGAAGGCGGTTCAGGAGGAATCACGATGCATACAGTCTGGAAAGGCTCCATCAGCTTCGGTCTCGTCAATATTCCGGTACGGATGTACACGGCGACTGAAGAGCGTGACATACGTTTTCGCCAACTGCACAAGGAGTGCAACACCCCGATCAAATACGCCAAAATGTGCCCTCACTGCGAACGGGAGATTGAAACAAGCGAAATCATTCGCGGGTTTGAATACGAAAAAGGCAATTTCGTCATCATTCGGGACGAAGATCTGGAAGCGATCACTCCGGAGACGCGCAAAGCCATTGAAATCCTGGACTTTGTTGACCTATCCGAAATCGACCCGATCTACTTCGATAAAAGCTACTACCTCTCTCCCCAGGAAACAGGTGAAAAGGCGTACGCCCTGCTGCGCTCTGCCATGGAGCAAACGGGGAAAATCGCCGTCGCCCAGGTAACGCTGCGAAACCGGCAAAGCCTGGCAGTCGTCCGGCTGTACGAGCATTGCATCGTACTGGAGACGATTTTCTATCCGGATGAAGTGCGGCCCGTAGCGCAAGTACCGGCGCTTCCGGAACAGGACATCACCCTGGCGGAAAACGAGTTGAAGATGGCAGCAGAGCTGATCGCCAACATGACGACCGCATTTGAACCTGCGAAGTACAAAGATCACTATCGCGGTCAGCTTCAGGAGTTGATCGAGAAAAAGCTGGAGGGTCAGGAAGTGACCACAGCTCCGGCAGCCCCGAAGGCAAATGTGATCGATCTGATGCAGGCGCTCAAAGAAAGCCTGGCCGCAACCGCTGCCGGGGGCACCGCCGCACCAGTCAAACTGGAACCGGAGCCGACTCCGAAACCGGCAGCAGCAAAGGAAAAGGCAGCAGAGGAAAAAACGTCCCCCGCGGGAGCGACAACGACTACCAAAAAGCTGAGACGAAAAAAGGCGGAAGCCTGAAGAACGTGAAAAACCGGAGGGGGCCTCCGGTTTTTTCTAGTTGGATTGAACCAAACGCTCGTCCGGTTCAATGTGAATGTGTACGGAATTGACGTTGTGCTCAGCAACCATCCTGCTCTCGATTTGTTCCGTAATCATGTGACTCTCCAACACGTTCAGGCTAGAGTCGACGTGAATGACGACGTCAACCAGGACACTGCTGCCGTGATATCTTGCTTTTATTTCCTTGATGTCCTCCACTCCAGGTATGTCGGCAATCGTACTGCGCAGCACTTCCAGCTTTTCCTGGTCAAATCCATCCGTCAGGCGATGCGTTGCTTCCCGAAAGATCCCCCAGGCGGTCCTACATATGATAACACCCACGACTACGGCGGCCAATGGATCCAGCCAGTGATATTGCAGCTGGGCCCCGGTAATTCCAGCAAACGTTCCCATGCTGACCAACGCATCAGAGCGGTTGTCCTGAGCTGCCGCCATCAGCGCCTGGCTCCGAACTTGTTTGGCGAGCCGGTAGTTGTAGCGGTACACCCCCAGCATGACGATGGAGGAAAACAGCGCCGTCCATGCTGCCAACCAGTCGGGCGGCTCTGTATTTCGGGCAAAGGCATTCGGAACAGCCTGCAAGATAACCTGAACGCCGACAGCCAGCATGATGAACGAAGCGATCAGCGCAGCAATCGTCTCGGCGCGAAAGTGACCGTACGGGTGGTCCTGGTCGGGCGGCTTGCGGGAAATCCGTAAGCCGATCAGAACCGCTGCCGAAGCGACCACATCCGTCATGTTGTTGAGCCCGTCGGCCAACAGCGCTTCAGACCCGGCCCAGAGCGCGATACCCACTTTGAGCAAAGAGCAGAAAACATAGGCGATGATGCTCACCCAAGCGCCTTTCTCTCCCTTTTTCAAATTGGCGTACAGATCCACAACGACATCACCTCAACCCTTTCACGTCAAGCGACCTTCATCGTACCAGACGACTTGCGTGTGGGTCTACAGAAACAGTTTTAGACCGCGTCATCACTATAGGGACGGGGAAAATAAGTTGACCGACGGCAAAGTTGACAAGCGCGTTACCGGCATTGTCTCCCGCGGAAAAAGCAAGGCGATGAGGTTCTCCCTCACCGCCTTTTATACCTGCACGACATCTCGGGCAAATTTTTTGGCTGCTTCCTGCGCTTTCAAAATTGCTTTTTGCTTGATGCTTTCTGCTTCATTTGGCATTTGAGCCATTCCTTCGACGATAATGGATTGAACGTCAGTGATTCCAATAAATTGGAAGATGGCTCGCATATATCTGTCTCCAAACTCAACTTCCTTGGCCGGCCCCTCAGAATAGATACCCCCGCGCGCCTGGATATGAACGGCCTTTTTATCCGTTAACAGACCAACAGGGCCATTTTCGGTGTACTTGAAGGTTTTTCCCGCGATACAAATGGTATCGATATACGCTTTCATTTTCGGCGGGATGCTAAAGTTCCACATGGGGGTAACAAACACATACTTATCTGCGGAAATGAATTGCTCAGTCAACTCATTGATCTTGGCCACTTTTGATTTTTCTTCCGCTGACAATTCTTCAAACGCCTTGCCTTGCTGGAGTTTTCCCCACCCGCTAAACACATCCGTATCAATATAGGGGATGTCCATTTTGTAAAGGTCAAGTTCGATTATTTCATCGTTTGGTTTTTCAGTGCGGTACGCTTCCAGAAACGCTCTTCCCACCGATAAACTGTAAGACTGCTCATCAGATTTGGGGTTTGCGGTAATATATAACATTTTCGACATATCCATTTCATCCTTTCCGTCTTGCGTTTCTGATTACTTTTTCATTCGGAGATATCTTCTAGAGGGATATCTTTTCCGTAAGTAAACATAAATTCTGTTGTTTTGGAGCCGATGACATCCTTCGTTGTTTCTGAAGCGGTCTCCGACGAAACGACATCCCCCAACGGTATTTCTTTTCCATATATGAACACAACTTTTCCCCCTTTTTGGATTTCTGGTTCCATTTTCCCCTAAATCATTTTTTCTACTCAGACCAAACAAAAAATCATGTATTGGGAAACCCTATCCGTAAATGCTCTCGAATTTTGGAGGTCGTATGGACTTTACACCGATCATTCCGTTTGAGCCAATCCGTGCTGATTTATTGCCAAAAGGGGACAAATGGATTGCACAAGTCAAGTGGGACGGGGTAAGAATGTTAACGTACTATGATGGGCATGAAGTACGATTGATGAACAGGAGATTACATGATCGAACGTTGCAGTACCCCGAATTATGGGAGGTAAAAGCCTACTGTTCAGCTTCTTCCGTTATTCTTGACGGGGAGATTATTGCTTTTGACAGCAACCGGCCATCCTTTCATGAAGTGATGAAAAGAGACAGTGTACGAAAGCAGCACAGCATCAGCCTCGCGATGAAACAGACACCTGTGACTTACATGATCTTTGATGTGCTTTTTGTAAACGGTCATTCTGTAACCGATAAAACATTGGCTGAAAGACAAACGATCCTTGAACAAATCATTGAACCTCAACCAAATGTTCAGTTCGTACAAAATTTCGAGGATGCGGACGGGTTATTCGAGGTAATGAAACAACACCAAATGGAAGGAATCGTCTGCAAGGACCTTACCAGCACCTATGTAATCAGCGGGAAAGATAAACGATGGCAGAAAAAGAAAATCTTTCGTGATCTCTTTGCTGTTATCGGAGGAGTAACCCTTCGAAACGGGATTGTAAACGCACTGCTGCTTGGTTTGTACAACGACCGCGGAGAGTTGATTTATATCGGGCATTCAGGAGCCGGAAAGTTAAGTAATCAGGATTGGCGTGACCTTACGCGAAAGATAGAGCCGCTGATCATAAAATCCAAACCCTTTATCAATGAACCTGAGCGCAGCAAGGATGCGATTTGGATTAAGCCTGAACTGGTTGTGAAAGTACAATTTCTGGAATGGACACGCGGATTTACCATGAGGCATCCCAGCATTCAGGCGATTGTGGATAGGTCCATAGCAGATTGTACCGTTACCGGAAATGTAGAGTGAACTTCTCCATAAGGAGTGGCAAACAATACCAGGCGAAAGCGACTTTTTTCGTAGTAGGTTCGAGGGTATACCAATGTCCGGACGTGGTTCTCCAACTTGTAAAGGATGGGCATGAAATAGCAAATCACACCTATACCCACCCTGATATTAAAAGAATCTCATCCAAAGAGCTGGGCGAAGAGGTTACAAAAACGCAGGAACTAATCTTTGCTTCAGCCGGTATATATCCTCAGCTATTTCGCCCACCGGGGGGGCATTACAATGATTCGATTGTCAAAGTGGCCAAAAACAAGGGCTTATGAGTTGTCATGTGGTCGTGGCATCAGGATACTCGCGACTGGAGCAATCCAGGTGTAATAAAAATCGTCAATAAAGTGATAACAAACGTACGGAATGGGGACATCGTTCTCTTTCATGATTACGGCGGGAAACGTGAACAGACGGTTGAAGCACTTCGCGAAATCCTGCCAGAGTTGCAGAAAAAAGGCTTTCAGTTTGTGACTGTTTCAGATCTATTGGATTTCCATAAAAAAGTGGATGCTCATAAAAAAAGCCGAGAGACAAGGCCGTAAAGGTAATACACCCTGCGTTCATTAGGAAAGATCGAACAGCAACCGGTGATGGAGAAAATCTTGATGAAACGATGAAAGGTGTGCTTCCATTTGTCGATCGCTGCATCAGAGTACGCCCTGCGAGTGGATGACAAGGAATTGATTATCAGCAATCCGCAAAAACCCCTGTGGCCCGAAGCGGGCGTTACCAAACTCCACTATATCCACTATCTCATCGAGGTGAGTGCCTACCTGCTCCCCTACATGAAAGATCGCTTGCTGACCGTCATTCGCTACCCGCATGGCATCCATGAAAAGCACTTTTATCAGAAAAACCTCCCTGACTATGCGCCGGGATGGATCGCCACCAAGCACTGGGAAGGCACGCTCTATCCGTTGTGCAACGATCTGCCCACCCTCATCTGGATGGCCAATCAGGCTGCGCTGGAGCTGCACGTGTCCTTTCATCTCGGGCATGACGAAACACCGACGGATCTGGTATTTGACCTGGATCCGTCCACCCCTTCGTTTGAACCGGTTCGAGAGGCGGCCCTCCACCTCAAGGAAGTGTTGGACCAGCTTCAGCTGCCCGCTTATGTGAAAACGTCGGGAGCCAGCGGACTGCAGGTATACATCCCCATCGAGCGTCGATACAGCTTTGCAGAGACAAGACAGGTGAGCCAGTTTATCGCTACTTATCTGGTGGAGAAATACCCGAACCTTCTGACCATCGAGCGGCTGGTGAAGAACAGAGGAACCAAGTTGTACATTGATTATTTGCAGCACTGGAGAGGAAAGACGCTTGCTGCCGCGTACAGCGCCCGGGCCAGACCGGAAGCGACCGTCTCCACTCCGCTCAAGTGGGATGAGGTACCGCACATTCATCCCACTCAGTTTACGATCCACACGGTTCCTGCACGGCTGTGTGAAATCGGTGATTTGTTTCAGCCCTTGCAGAATCCGAAACAGCAGGTGTCCCTGGACACCATCCTCCAGTTTCTCAATCGAAAATAATCTTTTCCCTTGGACACTGATTGGAACAGCTTGTCCTTGATGTGCTATACTGGGCGAAGATGGAGAAAGGCAAGAACAGGGAGGAAAACAACGTGATTGATCCGATTGCACTATCGCTTGGCCCCATCAAGGTACACTGGTATGGTGTGATTATGGGGCTTGCTTTCTTTCTGGGGACGTATCTGGCCCGCTATAATGCCAAGCGGGCAGGCTATGACCCCGACCACGTATTGAACATGGTGGTTCTGATCATCCCGGCAGCCATTATTTGCGCCCGCGCTTATTACGTCATCTTCGAATGGGAGCATTACCGGGACAACCTGATGGACATGTTTGCTGTCTGGAAAGGCGGGCTGGCAATTCACGGCGGATTGATCGGCGGGGTCCTGGCAGGCACCTGGTATATACGGAAACACCGCTTGCCCTTCCTTCAGCTCGGCGATCTCTTGATGCCAAGCGTCATCCTTGGACAGGCGATCGGCCGTTGGGGCAACTTCATTAATCAGGAAGCGCACGGCGGTCCGGTCTCGGCCGAGTTTATGTCCCGCTTCCCTGCTTTTATCCGGGATCAAATGCTGATTGGGGGACAGTACTACCACCCGACATTTTTGTACGAATCGCTGTGGAACCTACTGGTGTTCGGCGTGTTGATGCTGATGCTGTATCGATGGAAGCGATTTGACGGACAGGTGCTTTTCAGCTACATGATCCTCTATTCCATCGGGCGCTTTTACATTGAAGGCATGCGCACGGACAGCCTGTTGATCGGAAACACCCTGCGTGTCGCCCAGCTGGTCAGCTTGTCCCTGATCGTCCTGGGAATCGTGCTGATGGTGATTTTCGCCATCCGCAGCAAACAAGTGAACAGGCCGCACAAATCCATGGAATAAGGCAAAATCATGAAAAAACCACCCACTTCAAGTGCGGTGGTTTTTGCTTGGTAAATAAGAATTTATAACATTGGGACATCGAATACAGCCACAAGGAAAGGGTTCGGGGCACCAGCCGACACCAGCGTAGTCGGCTGGGTTTTCTTATGTCTGAATCGTCGCAAAACGGCCCATACTAATAGAGACACAAATGAGAGAGAAGGAAGTGAGCGACGCCATGATGGAAGACGATATCCTGGATGAATATTTGGGTCGCAATGTGCTCGTCCACTATGCACCTGCCATGGTAACGACGAAAACCGCAGCTTGGGAGGAAGGCAAATTGCAGACGTATTCCCAATCAGGTGTACTGTTGGAGCAGGAGGACGGCATGGTTGCCTACATCCCCATATCCTCCATCCGGATGATGCAGATACAACCAAAGCCATCTTTTTGGCAGCGGTTGACCGGCAGCTGAAGAAAACCCACCCGGCATGAGCTATCCTCAACCCACTCGGCGAAAGCTATCGCTGAGCCGAGTAGGGTCCCTTTCTTCGCCGGGCGGGGCCCCGAACATTTTCCTAGTGGCTGTTTCTACAAAAAAAGGTACACCCCGATGATCGGGATATACCTTCTCGCTGTTACAGGAAAACGTCGTATACGACATAGCTTGCCGCTGCCAGCAGCGCCGTAGCCGGCAGGGTGACGATCCAGGTGACGATAATGCGACCGGCCACACCCCACTTGACGGCGGAGAACTTCTGGGAAGCCCCTACCCCGAGAATGGAAGAGGTAATGACGTGTGTGGTACTGACCGGCAATTTAAAGTGGGTGAAGATCGTGATGATCAAAGCGGACGAAAGGTCTGCGGAAAAACCGCTGATTGGCTTGATCTTCATGATCTTGCCGCCCATCGTCTTGATGATGCGCCATCCGCCGAAAGATGTACCGAGAGCCATGGCAAGGGCTGCCGAAAGCTTCACCCAGAGCGGAATGGGAAGATCGCCGTTCTCGGAAGCCAGAAAGCCGCCAGAAGCAAGAGCAAAAGCGATAATCCCCATGGTTTTCTGCGCATCGTTGGCACCGTGGCTGAACGACTGCCAAGATGCTGCCAGCACCTGCAGCCAGCGGAAGCTCCGGTTGGTTCGGTGGTAGGCCATGTTGGCGACCAGGAAGGAAATAATTTTAATGATGATAAAACCGACGACAAATGCGATAATCGGCGATACGATCAAGGCTTGAACAATGCTGACGAAACCTTCCATATTGATGCTGCCGAGACCAGCTGCTCCGACGACTGCACCGGCTACGCCGCCAATCAGTGCATGGGACGAAGAACTGGGGATTCCGAACCACCAGGTAATCAAATTCCAGAGAATAGCGGAGGTAAGTGCCGCGAGTACAATCACCAGACCGTTTTCCAGTTTGAACGGATCGGCAATTTTCCCCCCGATCGTCTTCGCTACCCCGGTGTAGGTGAGCGCGCCGATCAAGTTGAACAAGGACGCCAGAATAATGGCTGTCCGCGGGCTGAGAGCCCGGGTAGAGACTGATGTCGCGATCGCGTTGGCGGTGTCGTGAAATCCGTTGATGAAGTCAAAACTTAGCGCCATGATCACGACAAGGATCAAAATAATGACGTCTGGCGTAAGGTTAAGCATTCTTAAGCACAATCCCTTCTACCAGGTTGGAAACGTCTTCGGCAAAGTCCGCACAGTCTTCCAACTTGTCGTAGATCTCCTTCAGCTTGATGGCTTCGATCGGGTTGGCGTCCGGGGCATTCAGCAGATCGGACACCATTTTGCGGTAGTTCGCATCCGATTCGTGCTCCAGATCCTTGATCTCCCGAGCGATGCTGGATACAACCTTGTGATCCAGCTTGCGCAGCGTACGGATCAGCTCGATCAGCTTGGCGGAGCACTTGACCAAAATGTTCGCCTGTGCCAGAACGCGCGGATCCGGCTGGCGCACTTGGTACAGATACATGCGGTCCGCAACCCCGTCTATATAATCAATCATGGAGTCCATCGTATGGGCCAGTTGATGGATGTCTTCCCGCTCCAGAGGAGTGATGAACGTAGAGTTGAGTTCGTTCATGATCTGGCGAACGATTTCGTCCCCTTCTTTTTCCACAGCCTTGATTGCTTTCACTTTCGACTCGACGTCCTGATAGTTTCCAATCATCTCATAGAACAGATGAGTGCCTTTGTGAACAATCGCGATTTGCTGTTCAAACAGGTCAAAGAAGATGTGTTTTTTTGATTTCAACATAGGGTACCTTGTCACTCCTTTAGAATGATAACGCCTCACCGATTATACCGAACAATTTCATGAAGGTAAATTTAAAAACAAGGATAAAGATGTGTTTTTTTCATTAAGATATTGTTAAGTTTTTGTAAAGGAACAAAAATAAAAAACACACCCGCTCCCCTCCAAGGTTCGAGTGTTATTGTTGCCAATTTCATTCCTTTTATCTCTCCGCTGCCAATATGCGGGCTTTCCCTTTTTTTGCTTCGTACATCAAGGTATCCGCCTTGTCTGTAAGCTCCGCAGCCGTACTGGCATGAGAGGGAAATGTGGCCAGGCCGATGCTCGCGGTAATTCCCGTCAGCCCCTGACGGATATTGCGGCGGATGCGTTCGCCTACGACAATGCCCTGCCCCGTGTCCGTGTGCGGCATAAGCACGACAAATTCCTCTCCGCCCCAGCGTCCGACCGTATCCTGTTCCCTGACACTCCCCTTCAGCAGATCGGCGAAACGGCTAAGAATCTTGTCTCCGGCTGTATGTCCGTGCATGTCGTTCTATTGTTTAAAGTTGTCCAGATGAATGAAGAGAAGCGTCACCGGATATTGATGCCGCCGAGCTCGCTCTACTTCCTGATACAGCCTTTCCGTAAAGCGCCGATTCACCAGTACGCCTGTCAATGAGTCCAGGTACGCCATTTCCCGAAGCCTGTCGTAGTGCCGTCCCAAACGGTATCCGATGTAGCCCTGGACAACCGTCATCAGTCCGGCGAGCACCGCTGACACTGAATGACGGTAAGGTTTTTTTTCTTGAAAAAAAATCTGGCGCATAATTAATTTACAGAAAATTACAATCTATTCGAACCCTCTTTATTTTCCCATTTTGCTTCTGTATACTTACAAAAAATACTTTATCGAGAAAAGAGGAATGAACCGCATGGTTTGGTTACGAAACATCATTGATCGCTATGATACCGCGATCTGGATTCGGGTGATCGGCACGATCCTAACCACGTTTGCCGGTTTCATGCTACGGCCATTCCTCGCATTCTACCTGTACGACAAAATGGACGGCAACCTGCTCGTCGCCGCGATGGTCACCAGCCTGCAGCCGCTGACCGGGATGATTGCCAGTATCTATTCCGGCGGGTTGGCAGATCGATACGGAAGAAAGCCGATGATGGTGCTCGCCCTGGCGATCGAATCGGTCTCAATGGCAGGCTATATTTGGGCTGAATCCCTTTACTCGTTCGCCTTATTGACCATTCTGAACGGAATTGGCGCCTCCCTGTTCTGGCCCGCAGCCAGCGCCCAGGTGACAGACGTCGTCCCGGAAGAGCGGCGAAGCGAGGTGTTTGCGCTCTTGCACACCGCCCTCAATCTGGGTGCCGCAGCGGGGCCGCTGATCGGTGTCACCCTGTACAAAATCAATCCTGGTATCGTGTTCGGTATTTGTTCCGCGGCCTTGCTGATCTACTGTTTGCTGATCGTCTGGAAAGTGCCGGAGACGCTGCCAAAGGAACGGAGGCAACGCTCTGCAGGGAAGGGAACCGCTGAGCAGCAGGCGGAACCGAAGCTGCGGCTTGGCGAACACAAGCCTCTGCTCTGGATGACGCTGGCCGCCGTTCCTGTCTCCCTTTTGTACTCGCAGGTTGAAATAATCCTTCCGCAGCACCTGAAGACCCGGTTTGACGACTTCCTGACGGTTTTCGCGACACTGATCACGATCAACGGCATCCTCGTCGTCTGCTGTCAAATGCTGATTGCCAAATACGCGGAGCGATTCCCCGCACACAGGGTGATTTTGACGGCTTACCTGTTCCTTTCCTGTGTTGGGATTGGTTACGGCTGGGCTCCCAGTTTCCTGCTGCTGATCGTGGCGGAAACCATCTTCACCATCGGGGAAATGCTGTACGGTCCGCAGATCCAAAAAGCCGTCTCCGTACTGGCGCCTCCTGAATATCGCGGTCGTTACTTCTCGATCTTCGGCGCCAACTGGGGTATCACCGGTACAGTCGGCCCTTCCCTTGGTGCATTGGCCTTTACGCACATTGGCGGCTCCTACTGGTTCACCCTCATCGGACTCGTGCTGCTCTTCGCCGGCACGTTCCAATACCGTCTTGTGAAAATGGCCATGAGCCGTTCCCAGAAAGCAGCTTCTGCCTCAACGGACTCCGCCGTTGTGGTGTGATATTTAAGAAAACCCACCCGGCATTAGCTATCGCTGAGCCGAGTGGGGTCCCTTTCTTCGCCGGGCGGGGCCCCGAACCCTTTTCTATTCTTATACACCAAGAAAAGGAGGAACCTCAGTGGGTTCCTCCTTCCTCCTTTTGCTTTGCACTTTTCTCCTGGTTCCACTGCTTGATTTGATTGATGATGCCCAAAAGGTTCGCCTTTGCCTCCTGATACTGTGGTTCGCTGCCCCAGTGATGGACGAGCGGCGGCATTACCTTTTGCATGTGGCTGTAGAGAGCCCATGCCTTTACCATCTCCATCCGCTCCGGCGTTACCTCCCCGGTCAGCAGTTCTGTAAATTTGGCAAGCAGATCATCCAGTTCTGGCACGATGGGGGGTTTGGATTCGCTCATGAAGGATTCCTCACTTTTCAGTCGTTTCCCTTTATTATATCGAAAGCTTCTGATGGAATGAACTGTGCGCCACGTGAAAGACGTTTTGCCAGCTGAAGACAACTACTCCCATAGATTGCCAGCATTTTGAACGAAATATCAGGGAAAAATGGAACTACTTTCAAACCCCATAGGAAGGGGAGCCACCATGCCGCACATTCTTGCTGTCGGTACCGCTGTTCCTCCTCACGAGGTATCGCAAGACGCGTCCATGGCTGTATCGCGCCTGCTTTTTAAAAATGCGTTTTCGGATATTGACCGATTGCTGGAAGTGTTTGCCCACAGCAGCATACGAAAACGTCATTTTTGCATGCCGCTTGACTGGTTTCAGGAGGAACACAGCTTTGCGGAAAAAAACCGTCATTATGTGGAGCACGCTGTCACATTAGGTGCGCAAGCGATTGAACGTTGCCTGGGCAAGGCTGAGATTACTCCCGCTGAGATCGACTGCCTGCTGTTTGTCTCCAGTACAGGTTTCTCCACCCCAAGCATTGATGCCAGACTGGTGAATCGACTGGGACTGCGCGAAGACATCACCCGCATCCCGCTCTGGGGACTGGGCTGCGCCGGAGGGGCAATGGGGCTTTCCCGTGCGTTTGAATACGCCCTCGCCTATCCTGAGAAACGGGTATTGCTTGTCTCTGTGGAATTGTGCGGGCTTACCTTCATGAAGCAAGACTTGTCCAAAAGCAACCTGGTCGCTACCTGCCTCTTCGCGGATGGTGCCGCAGCTGTTCTGGTGGGCGGTGACCGGACAGAAAAGAGGGGGACGCACCCGCTCCTCCATTTTTGCGCTGCTCAAACCACTACATGGAAAGACTCCCTGGATGTGATGGGCTGGGAACTGACTGATTACGGTTTGAAAGTCATCTTCTCCCGTGACATTCCCACCATCATCAAGCAGCAAATGAGAGAAAACGTGGATCGTTTCCTCCATTTTCACCAAAGCGCCAGAGACCGGCTTTCCCATTATGTACTCCATCCCGGCGGGACGAAAGTGCTCACAGCCTATCAGAACTCGCTGGAGATCAGCCGGGACGATACGAAACTGGCTGCAGAGGTTCTGCAGGAGTACGGAAACATGTCCTCTCCGACCGTTTTGTTTGTGCTGGAAAAAAGCGTGGATCAAGGGTGGGCAGCCGGCGAGAAGGGGCTGCTTGCCGCACTCGGCCCTGGATTCAGCTCCGAGCTTGTTTTGCTGGAAGCGAGGTGAATGAGTCGTGACTTTCTTTTTTTATACGGTGCTGGGAGTGGTCGTGCTGCAGCGGCTGTGGGAGCTTGTGATTGCAAGACGCAACGCCGTGTATATCCGTTCGCTCGGCGGCTATGAAGTGGGGGCGAAGCATTACAAGTACATCGTCAGTTTGCATGTACTGTTCTTCATCAGTCTGACAAGCGAGGTAACCGGCACCCGGCAGGAACTGCCTGATTGGTGGTGGTTGCCGTTTTCCCTGTTCCTGGCCGCACAGTTCGTCAGGTACTGGTGCATTCGCAGTCTAGGTCGCCACTGGAACACCCGCATCTACGTCCTGCCCGGAGTTCCCCTCGTTGCTCGCGGGCCATACCGCTACATTCGCCATCCGAACTACCTGGTTGTGGTCCTTGAGCTTCTTACACTGCCGCTTACCTTTTCCGCCTACCGAACGGCAGTTGTCTTTTCCCTGGCAAATCTGTGGCTCTTGTGGCGGGTTCGCATTCCACTGGAAGAAAAGGCGCTATTGGAAAAAGTCCCTGATTAGGATCAGGGACTTGCTTGGTGTATAAGAATTTATAAATTTGGACATCCCATACAGCCGCTAGAAAAGTGTTCGGGGCCCCGCCCGGCGAAGAAAGGGACCCCACTCGGCTCAGCGATAGCTAGTTTCCCCTGAAAAATTCCTGGGGTAAGTCAAAAACAAAAGGAATTCAGCTCTCTAAATGGAAGTAGTGTTGTCGAGGCAATACATCCAAAAAGAGGGACTGAATTCCTTTCTTCTTAAAGAAATTCAACAGTGCTCCTCGAAAATCCTTTTTGAGGTGAGCGATTATGTTAAAACTTCGTAACGAGCAAATCACATTGTGGGATACCCTTCTCCCTGAACCAATCC
>NZ_JBIYSM020000058.1:0-19552 GCF_044759095.2 Brevibacillus soli | reverse complement strand
TTCGGAATCTGGGCTCATAACCTCAGAAGAGCAGCCCAAATGGCCAAATAAGCAACGATTAACGGATACAGTTACACGGTAGCCCCCTGAGATTCACCACAATGAGATGCTTCTGCCAAAAAACGATTTTTTCAGGAGTAACTAGCTAAAGTCGGTCGGGTTTTCTTAGAAAAGTTCAACTGGTTTAGGTGCCATTTTTTGATTCTGTCATTTCGTGCGCGATACCTGTAGACTAAGAGAGATAACATTTTCAGTAGAGGAGTCGCTGTCTTGTCTGCTTTCAAGTTGGATCCCGATTGGGTAGTTACCTACCTTGATCATCTGGAAAACAAGCTGGCTTACGAAGTAAATCAGGAACAGAAAGAAGAGATTATGAGCAAGATTCGTGAAATGACACTATCGATTATGTACAAGCAAGCGAAAAAATTTATCGAGTTTCCCTAAAGCGCCTGCGGGTGCTGTTTCTTTTTTTTTTGGTGTGATTGTCAGTTTCAGGAGCCTTGCTGTAAGATGGGTAGGATCCCGTTTTTGCTTGCTTGCAACTTTTTCGGTATGATAGATCGTACAATGTTTGTCAGGAGGCCAGTTGGTGTGGCACTTTCTAATAAGAAACATCGCTTTAGTTCTGTTCAGATCATCGTGTTGTTTTACGTTAGTAGTGTGCTCATCTCTGCGCTGCTCCTGTGGCTGCCTGTCTTTCACAACCCCGGCGTTTCCCTTTCATTGATCGACGCCCTGTTTACGGCGTCCAGTGCCATCAGTGTAACGGGTCTGACCGTCATCAGGATTCACGAAGTGTTTAATCAGTGGGGGATCCTGCTGCTTACCCTGCTTTTTCAGATTGGCGGGATCGGCATTATGACACTGGGGACGTTTTTCTGGCTTGTGTTGCAGCAGAAAATCGGGTTGCAGCAGCGGATATGGATCGCAATCGATCACAATCGCCCCACGCTGTCCGGTCTGGTTGACCTGATGCGCAACATCCTGCTGCTGGCTATTTTTATTGAAGTGATCGGGACCATTGTGCTGGGGAGTTACTTCCTGTGGGCAGGCTATCATACCGAATGGTATACGGCCTACTTCTACAGTTTTTTCGCTTCGGTCAGCGCCTTTACCAACGCCGGTTTTGACCTCCATGGAAACTCCCTGATTGATTTTTCTCAGGATTACCTACTCCAAATCATCCATATGGTGCTGATTATTTGCGGAGCGATTGGCTTTCCCGTTTTGATCGAAGTGCGGAATTACTTCGAACATCGGAGAGCAAGACAGCGGTTTTCCTTTTCCTTGTTTACCAAGATTACTTCGATTACCTTTTTTGTACTCATTGCAGCTGGCGCCCTGCTCTTTTTTCTGTTTGAACGCGAGGCGTTTTTGCAGGGGAAAAGCTGGCATGAATCGCTCTTCTATGCCCTGTTTCAATCGGTGTCATCCCGAAGCGGCGGTTTGACCACCATGGATATGAGTCTGCTTTCCACCCCGACGGCGGTCATGCTGTCCGTCCTGATGTTTATCGGAGCATCCCCCAACAGTGTAGGCGGCGGTATCCGAACCACCACGTTTTTTGTCCTGCTCGCTACCGTGTTTGCCTACATGCGCGGGCACAAGGATGTGAAGGTGTTTCGCAGGGAGCTGGCGGAGGAAGACATCATGCGCTCCTTTCTTGTCTTTTTTGTTGCCATCAGTCTGGTCTTCACCGCTGTCATGCTGCTTTTGTGGATGGAGGGGCTGCCCTTTGAGCAGGTCTTGTTCGAGGTGTGTTCCGCGTTTGGAACAACAGGATTGTCGATGGGGATCACGCCGGAGTTGAGTACTCCCGGCAAGTTGATTCTGATTATCACGATGGTGATCGGTCGGATTGGCATTATCAACCTGCTTCTCTTCCTGAAAAGAGACGAGAGGCCTACGCAATACCGCTTTCCAAAGGAACGTGTCATGATCGGCCAGTAATGACGCGGCAAGATGAGTCGTTTTGTAACCCGAGGAGACCTCGGGTTTTTTGTCGTGCAAAAATTTTTTTCTGAAAATTACTAGTTTTCCATCTACCGTCCTTAGCAAACTTGTGGTATAAAATTGTTAACTCTATTGAAGCATTTCCTGCAACATATCAATTTTTTGAAGGAAAAACTCCTGCAAAAAAAGATTGGAGAAGGTCAATGTCGTTCGAGCAATTGATCAAGGAGTTGTATGACCAACTCTCAACCGGTCAAAGAAAAGTAGCTGAATATCTCCTGCAAAACATCGAGAAAGCCGCATTCAGCACTGCTGTTCAGATTGGAAGGGAAGCGGACGTAAGCGAAACCACTGTCATCCGCTTTGCCTACGCGCTTGGATTCAGCGGGTTTAGCGAGATGCAGGCTGCCATTCAACAGCATGTCCTGCAGAACAGTTCGACTCGCACGGCAGACTCCATGTCGAATACCGGTGAAGAAGCCAATATTTTTGCCAAAGTGATTGAGCGGGACACGATCATCCTGAGGCAGACCCTGAGCCAGCTCAATCAACAGGATCTCTGGAAAGCAGTAGAGTGGCTGATCGAGGCTGACCAGGTGCTGGTTGTTGGATATCGCGCGTCATACGCTGCAGTCCACTGGTTTTCCTTTATGCTCAGTCTGATTCGCCCAAACGTCAGTTTGATTCCGTTCAACGGCGAGACAGAGGAAAAACTGGTTACGTTGACCGATAAATCCGTGGTGCTGGTCACCTCCTTTCCGCGTTATACCAAAGAGACGATCAAAGTGGTGGAGGCGAGCAAACAGCGGGGGGCCAGGATCATCGCGGCTACCGACCGGGTGCTGTCACCTGTCGGACGTCTCTCCGATCTCGTCTTTACCACGGATATCAACATCGAATCGGGCCACAATTCCATCGCATCGGTGATCAGCCTGCTGAATCTGCTGTTGGCCGGTATCGAGGCGAGAGACCAGAGCAACACCAGGGCGAGAATGAAGCAATTGGAGAAGCTGTATTCCAATTGGGGCATTTTCGTTGAATAGAAAACAAGTTTCATAGAAGGGTGGTGATTCTCTTCTTTTATACAGATAAAAGACTGTCTATTCCCAAAATTAAAATGATAGCAAAGGGGGCTTATTCATGAAAAAAAGAAAGTTTGTCAGTCTGCTGGCCATCCTGATGTCGCTGGCACTTGTGCTGTCCGGCTGTTCCCAGCCAGGCTCCAGCACCGAGGGAGCACAAAAAGAATTGGTTGTGGCATTTGACTCCGACGTACCTACCATGGATCCTCATATGCACAACGAGCCAAACGCCATCACGACCAACTGGCACATTTTTGACTCATTGCTGTATCTCACCCGCGATTTGAAAATCGAACCTGGTCTGGCCGAAAGCTATGAACGAAAAGACGACCTGACCTGGGTGTTTAAGCTGCGTAAGGGTGTGAAATTCCACAACGGGGAAGAGTTTAATGCAGATGCGGTCAAGTTTTCCCTGGAGCGCGTGCTGGACGAAAAGCAAAAAAGCACGCAGCGGGGGAACATCAGCGCCATCTCAACCGTCACGGTGCTTGATCCGTACACGGTGGAAATCAAGACGAAGGAACCGTACAACCTGCTGCCGCACCGTCTCTTCTATCTCAGCATCGTACCGCCCAAATACGTGAAGGAAGTGGGCGATCAGGTGTTTGCCGAAAAGCCGGTAGGAACCGGTCCATACAAGTTTGTCGAATGGGTAAAAGGTGACAAGATCGTTTTGGAGGCGAACGAAGACTACTTTAAAGGGGCGCCGAAAATCAAAAAGGTGACGTTCCGCATCATTCCGGAGGTTGCCACACAAATTGCCGAACTGCAAAGCGGCGGGGTAGACATCATCCGCATGGTACCGCCCGACATGCTGGCGCAGCTGGAGGGCAATCCGCAGATCAGCGTCGCCTCAACACCGCTGTTGCGCGTGTTCTATCTGGCATTGGATACCAAGAAAAAGCCGTTTGACGACGTACGAGTCCGCCAGGCGTTGAATTACGCAGTAGACGTCGAGACCATCATCAAAAAGGTCTTGGGCGGCAAAGCAGTACGCACGCCGGCAGGGGTGAATCCAAACCACTTCGGATTTGATTCAAGCATCCAGCCGTACCCGTACGATCCACAGAAAGCGAAGGCGCTGTTGAAAGAAGCGGGATATGAGAACGGGTTTGAGACGGAAATTCACTATTTCACACCAGGCATGGGGCAGCAGGTGGTGGATGCGGTGATCTCCGATCTAAGCAAGGTCGGGATCAAAGCAAAGGCAAAATTCTATCCGGAGTCGAGCGCTTTCGTGGAGAAGCAGCGCGCCGGCGACCTGCCGTTCCGTCTCGGTCACTGGGGAAGCTACTCTGTCTATGATGCAGATGCAATCCTGCAGCCAATGTTGCACAGCGAAGGCGTTTACGGGAAGTACTTCAACACTCCTGAGCTGGACAAATTGATCAACGAAGCCCGTTCGACCGTTGACCAGGAAAAACGAAAAGCACTGTACAGCCAGGCGCAGCAGTTGATTCAGAAGGAGGCTCCGTGGATCTTCCTGTTCTCGCCGATGGACAACCAGGCGTACAACAGCAAGCTTTTGTTCCAGCCGCGCGCGGATGAACGCGTCTATGCCTACGAGATTGATATCAAGCCGTAACAAGGGGGGATTCTCCCCCCTTTATCCACATCAGGGAGGAGGGGAAGCATGTGGGAGCGTTGTTAAAGCAGTGTTTGCGAATCGTGCTGGTGTTGTTTGGAATTTCGACCATTGCGTTTTTTCTCATTCACCTGTCGGGTGACCCGGTCCTGTTGATGCTGCCGCCGGAGGCGACGCAGGAAGAGATTGAGGCGTTCCGTCACCAGATGGGGTTTGACCGGCCGTTGTCTGAACAATACGTCAGCTTTTTGGCACAGGCGGCACAGGGAGATTTCGGAGAGTCCCTGAAGTTTCACCAGCCGTCACTGGATGTCGTGCTGGAGCGAATGCCCGCCACGTTGGAGCTGACGCTGTATGCCACCCTGTTAAGCGTGGTAATCGCGATTCCGCTCGGTATCTACTCGGCAGTAAATCGCAATTCCTTTTCGGAAAACGTAGTAACCGTCGTCGTTTTTCTGGGACAATCCATGCCGATCTTCTGGACCGGGATCATGTTGATGCTCCTGTTCGGCGTCAAGCTCCACTGGCTGCCTGTTTCCGGCAGAGGAACCTGGGCCCACTTGATCATGCCTGCCTTTACACTGGCCGTTTGGGTGGCGCCCACCACGCTCAGAATCGTCCGTTCCAGCATGCTCGAGGTGCTGCAGCAGGACTACATCCGTACAGCTCGCTCCAAAGGATTGGCGGAACAGGTGGTTATTTACAAGCACGCGCTGAAAAATGCGGCGATTCCCATCATCACGGTGATCGGCTTTCAAATCGGAAAGCTCCTGGGCGGGGCGGTTGTAACCGAGACGGTTTTTGCCTGGCCGGGCGTCGGGCAGCTGGTTGTCAAAGCCATCTACACCGCAGACTATCCGCTGGTGCAGGCATGTGTTGTCGTGCTTGCCCTGATTGTGGCCGCGATGAATTTCAGCGTCGACAGCATGTACCGCTACCTCAATCCGAAAATTAAATCTGGCTAAATGTGAGGTGATTAGCGATGAGTAACGCAGGGCTGGAAACTGCCGCCCAATCGGTTGCAGGAGCACCAAAGCCGGCCGTTCCCGAGTGGAAGCGGAAGTATCGGAAGTTCGTGAAAAATCCCGTTGGAATGATTGGCCTCGTGATGGTCCTGCTGGTCGCTTTTATGTCGATCGCGGCTCCGCTTCTTACCAGCCACGATCCCATTGAGGTCAACCTGGAAAAAAAGCTGCTGCCGCCGGTCTGGCAGGACGGGGGAAGCTGGGAGCACTGGCTGGGCACGGATGAAGTAGGACGGGATGTCTGGTCCCGACTGGTGTACGGCTCGCGCATTTCCCTTTCCGTCGGCTTCTTCGCGGTGGTGATCTCGCTGGTGCTGGGCACGGCATTAGGGATTTTGGCTGGCTACTTTCGGGGAAAAACGGATTTTGCCATCTCCACCGTCATCGACATTATGATGGCCTTTCCCTTTATCCTGCTGGCGCTGGCCACGATCGCCGTGATGGGGCCCAGCCTTTTGAACATGATTCTCGTCCTTGGCCTGACCGACTGGACGCAATACGCCCGCCTCGTGCGTGGCGACGTCATCAATCTTCGCGAGCAGGAATTCATCCAGGCAGGCTATGCGCTGGGAAGCCGTCACTGGCGGATCATCTGGAGACACCTGCTTCCCAACTGTTTACCGTCCGTGATCGTGCTCGCCACACTCGCCATGGCCCGCGCCATCCTGATGGAGTCTTCCCTCAGTTTTTTGGGGCTGGGTGTCAGTTCTCCCACGCCGAGTTGGGGTTTCATGATGAGTACGGGTCGTCCGTACATCGCTACGGCGTGGTGGTTGGCGACGCTGCCCGGCATCGCCATCCTGATTACGGTACTGGGCATTAATCTGGCAGGGGATCGCATCCGCGATCTGCTGGATCCGAAGGTAGACTGAACCGCAACCCATCAAGGAAGGAATGGATGTGCTGATGAAAGCTGATAAAATCGTGCTTCGCAAGATGTGTATGAAACTGAAATCCCCGTTTCAAACCAGTTTTGGCACCCAGCAGGTGCGGGACTTCATCCTGGTGGAAGTCCACACCAAAGATCATATCGGTTACGGAGAGTGCGTGGTTTCAGGCCAACCGCTCTACAGCGAAGAGACAGTAGGCACGGCCTGGCACGTGTTGGAGGACTTCCTGATCCCGATGGTATTTGACAGAGGAGAAATCGCTCATCCCGACGAGCTTCGTGAACTGTTCGTACCCATCCGGCGCAACAATATGGCGAAATCGGCCATAGAGGGAGCCTACTGGGATCTGTACGCCAAGGAACAGGGCATCCCGCTGGCAAAAGCGCTGGGAGGAACCAAAGAGAAGATTGAAGTGGGCATCAGCCTGGGGATCGAGGCCAACATCGACGATCTGTTCCGCAATGTGGAGAAGTACCTGGAATTGGGGTATCGGCGCATGAAAATCAAGATCGCACCGGGCAAGGACGTAGAGGTGATCCGTGCGCTGCGCCAGCGCTTTGGCGGCATTCCGATGATGGCCGACGCCAACTCTGCCTACACCTTGCAGGATGTGGGGGTGCTCAAGCAGCTGGACGAATTTGATCTGATGATGATTGAGCAGCCGCTGGCCCATGACGACATCATCGATCACGCTCAGCTGCAGAAAGAGCTGAAGACTCCGATTTGTCTCGATGAAAGCATCCACTCGTACGAAGACGCGCGCAAAGCGATCGAGCTGGGCAGCACGAGGATCATCAACATGAAGGTTGGCCGTGTGGGCGGACTGTCGGAGGCGAAACGGATCCACGACCTTTGTCAGGAAAAAGGGATTCCGCTCTGGTGCGGCGGCATGCTGGAATCGGGGATCGGTCGCGCGCACAACATCGCCGTGACCACGCTTCCAAACTTTACGCTTCCCGGAGATACGGCAGGTTCATCCCGCTATTGGGAAGAAGACGTGATCTCTCCCGAAGTGGAAGTGGCTGCGGATGGCACCATCGCCGTCCCGGATGCGCCGGGCATCGGTTTTCAACCGGTACCGGAGCTGCTGAACAAATACACCACTGCTATCAAAGTGTTGGCGAGAGGGTAAAGCCATGAGCATGAAAATGGTTTGCAGCTATTTGCAAGAGCAGCGGAAAGAGATCATCCAGACTTACCATGAACTCCACCAGTTGGCTGAACCCAGCTGGCAGGAAGAGAAGACCTCGCAGTATCTGGCCAATCGCTTGCGGGAAGCAGGGCTCACCGTGCGGACATACTCCGGCCATTACGGGCTGACGGTTGACCTCGAAGGAGAAGAGAAGCAAGTGGTGGCGCTGCGCGCTGACATGGATGCGCTGGTGCAGGAGGTCGATGGCATCATCAGACCCAATCACTCCTGCGGTCATGACGGCCACAGCACCATGGTTCTGTATGCCGCCCTGGCGTTGGCCGCCTGCAAGGTAAAGCCGAAAAAGACCATCCGCTTTATTTTTCAGCCTGCCGAAGAAAAGGTGGGCGGAGCGCTGCAGATGATGCGGGACGGCGCATTGGAGAACGTGGAAACCCTGTTCGGCGTGCACCTGCGTCCGGTCATGGAACTGGCCAATGGGACGGCTGCCCCCGCCATCCTGCACGGTGCAAGCGCCTCGATTGACGGCTCCATCAGCGGCCTGCAGGCGCATGCGTCACGGCCGGAGCGGGGGAAAAACGTGATTGAGACGGCCTCCCTGCTGGTTCAAGCGCTGCAGTCCATTCGTCTGGAAGCGTCTTGCCCGTTTTCCGTAAAAATGACCCAGCTGCAGGCGGGTGGCGAGACGTCCAACGTCATTCCCGATCGGGCCACATTCAAGCTCGATTTGCGGGCGCAAACCAACGCGGGCATGGAAGAGCTGCTGGAGAAGACGGGGCAGGTGCTGCATCATGTGGGGGAGCTGCGCGGCACACCGGTGGAGTGGAAGGTTACAGGTTCCGTGCCTGCTGCCACTTTTCACGAGCGAGCCGTCCAACAACTGCGGGAAGCGATCGCCGACGTGCTGGGGGAGGACAAGGTGGTCCCGCCGTGCGTTTCGCCTGGTGGCGAAGACTTTCACTTTTACACGTACCACAACCCCCATTTGTCGGCAACGATGCTGGGACTGGGCTGCGGTTTGCATCCCGGCCTGCATCACCCGAAGATGTCATTTGACACGGACGCGCTTGTATCCGGAGCGAAAATACTGGCTACGGCAGTCGGTAAAGCGGCCGGCTAGAAAGGATGGTGACTGGAATGCAGCCGATTCTGCAAGTTGAACGATTACAAATTACCTTTCGCGGCGAGGACGGCGACATTCATCCGGTCAGCGGAATCGATTTTCATGTGAATGCAGGAGAGACACTGGGAATCGTCGGGGAGTCAGGCTGCGGAAAAAGCGTAACCTCGCTCTCCATCATGGGGCTCTTGCCGAAGGGCATAGGCCGTGTCAGCGGCGGACGCATCCTGTTTGAAGGCAAGGAGATCACGGCCATGTCCCACGACGAGCTGCGGAAGATTCGCGGGAACGAAATCGCCATGATCTTTCAGGAGCCGATGACTTCGCTCAATCCCGTGTATACGGTCGGCGAGCAGCTGGGCGAACAGATTCGCCTTCACCTCGGCCTGTCCAAACGGGAGGCAAAAGAGCGGTCGATTGAGATGCTGAGGATGGTGGGCATCCCCCGAGCCGAGGAGATTGTCCGGGAATATCCACACCAGCTGTCCGGGGGCATGCGCCAGCGTGTGATGATCGCCATGGCCATGTCGTGCGATCCCAAGCTGTTGATCGCCGACGAGCCGACAACCGCACTGGACGTAACGATTCAGGCGCAGATCCTCGACCTGATGCGGAAGCTAAAGGAACAGAAAGGCACATCCATCATCTTCATCACTCACGATTTGGGGGTAGTGGCGGAGATGTGCGATCGTGTCGTCGTGATGTACGCGGGTCAGGTGATCGAAGAAGCTCCGGTTCGTGAGCTGTTCCTGAATCCGCAGCATCCCTACACCCGGGGCCTGATTGCCTCGATTCCAACTCTGGATCAGCAGAAACACCGCCTCTACTCGATCCCGGGTTCCGTACCGCACCCGTCGGCCATGCCTGCCGGATGCCGGTTTGCCCCGCGGTGCGAGTACGTGCGTGCCAGCTGCAGGGAAAATCCGCCACTGCTTGATGTGCAAGACGGGCACCGTTGTCGCTGCTGGCTGGCGGGGAAAGGGGAGATGGAGCATGGCAGAAGCGCTGCTGCAGGTTCATGATTTGAAAAAGTACTTCCCGATCAAAGCGAAGTGGTTTCAGCCGCAATCGTTTGTCAAAGCGGTGGACGGCGTCACGTTCTCCATCATGAAGGGGGAAACGGTTGGTCTTGTCGGGGAGAGCGGCTGCGGCAAATCGACTACGGGCCGGACACTGCTCCATCTGATTCCCCCGACCGGCGGGGAAGTCATTTACAAAGGGAAAAACCTGACCAAATTGTCGGCGGGAGAGCTGCGGGTGCTGCGCAAAGAGCTGCAGATCGTCTTTCAGGACCCCTACGCCTCGCTTGATCCGAGAATGAAGGTTCGGGACATTTTGCTGGAGCCGCTGGAGATACACGGCGTCGGCAGCAAGCAGGAGCGCCTGAAAAAAGTGGAGGAGATTCTCGAAGTGGTCGGTTTGGGCGGACACTACGCCAACCGGTATCCGCACGAGTTTAGCGGCGGCCAGCGCCAGAGGATCGGAATCGCCCGCTCGCTGATCCTGCGTCCGTCCCTGATCGTCGCCGATGAGCCGGTGTCCGCTCTTGACGTTTCGATCCAATCGCAGATTCTGAATCTGCTGCAGGATCTGCAGGAGCAATTCTCTCTGACGTATTTGTTCATATCGCATGATCTTAGCGTTGTGAAACACATCAGTGACAGAGTAGGGGTCATGTACCTGGGGCGTCTGGTCGAGTTTGCCCCGAAGGAATCGCTGTACGCCTCGCCCGCACATCCCTATACACAGGCGCTTCTCTCGGCGGCGCCCGTGGCCAATCCGGATGCGAAGCCTCAGCGAATCATTCTTAGCGGGGACGTCCCCAACCCGTCCAATCCGCCTGGCGGCTGCGCCTTCCACACGCGCTGTCCTTATGCGATAGAGAAATGCAAAACGGATCGTCCTGAGCTCAAGCCTGTCGACCAGAACGGTCATTTTGCCGCCTGTCATCTGCATGAATCATGATAAAGTCGCGAGCCTCCCTTTGTGACAGGGAGGCTCGCTTCTCTATTCCGTTTTCAATCAGTCATCATGCAGGGATAAGAACAGGATAAAAACTGGAAACCTTTCTTCTCCAGAATCGGTCTGCTCATGGGACTTGCATCCACCTGAATCTGAATGTCAATCCGCAGTTCCTGCGTAAATCGATCAAGCAGCTGTTTTTTGTTCAATGCAATGCCCCCTTCCCGTATTCATTTTCTTCCAAATCGTACCATGAATTTTGTAATGAACAAATAAAAAGCTCCCGGAATCGGGAGCTCGTACCAACTATTTGGAGTTCAACAGCGCCTCCAACACCTGCTGCACTTCATAGCCTGTGTCAAAGCTGACCAGCCTGCTCTCTTGTCCGGCCAAAGCTGCTGCCAGGTTGTCCAAAAGGCCGGCCAAACGGTCGGTTTCTTCCAGCGGAATCTCCGTCAGCGGTTCTCCAAATCCGCCTGCCGAAAGCTTGCTCCAGTTCACGACCGACAGCGTTCCTTCCGTGCCGTAAACCGTGTAGCTCAAGTGCTCCTGTTTGGCGATTTGACTCAAGCCGTTTACCGTGACCGTTGTGCCGTCCGCAAGCTGCATGGTTGCGGTAATGCCAGTTTCACACAGGGTTGGATCTTCCGGGTACTCCAGCTTGGCTTCCACGTTGTGCAGCCGTCCGAACAACGCCAGTGTGAAATGGATAAAGTGCGGCATCACTTCACGGACAAAGCCTCCCTGCTCACGTCCGGAGAGCCAGGCTGTCTGCTGCCAGGGCCGGGGCCACTGATGAAAATGAGTGACGATGTCGATTCGGCGAATGCTGCCGATACCGGCCAGACGTTCTTTCATTTCGGCAAAGACCGGACGGTAGAAGAGCGGAAAATTCATGGCGTGAATGACACCGGCCTGCTTCGCCGCGCGCACCATTTCTTCGGCCTCCTCCAACGAATTGGCCAAGGGCTTTTCGCACAGCAGGTGCTTGCCGCAAGCGAGCACGTCCAGGGCGATGGAGTGGTGGAATTTCGGCGGGACCGCAAGATAGACGAGGTCAAGCTGTTCTTTTGCCAAAAGCTGACGGTGATCGGTATACCACGGAACACCGCCGGAGTTGTTCGAAACCTGGTGTGCTCTTTCTGCAGATGCGTCACAGACAGCTGCCACCTGATAGTGCGGATGGTTCAGCATGGCAGTGAGCAGGCGTTCTCCCATGACGCCCAAACCGATGACACCGATGCGATACGGTGGCTGAAGGTTCATGTAAACTCCCCCTACCCATGAAAATATTTTCTGACTTGTCAAGCATACGTCCGTCCCGATCTTTTCGTCAACATGCAAGCAGAGCCTGATGTACGTATGCAGCCGATGTGCTTTAAAGGAAAATAGGGGGAGAAGGGGGATTGTTTCCTATAAACTGCGATCCTTCTACTAAATGGGCAATAGCGCTACCGTTTCTTTCGCTTCCAGATTTTCGACCATTTCATACCAAGCCTTTGGCTTGTTCGATAAGACGGAGTAATAGCGTCTCAAAAACTTCACAATCAGATCCGTTGGCAGTTCGCTGACGGTATCGTCCATGGGAAGAAAGCAAAGGTCGAGCCCGGTTACGGCCTCTCCATCGTTGTTCCAGGATGGGTGGACATACGGGAAATCAAGACGCTTGTAACCAAGATGAGACAATACCTCACGGCGAACATAGGGATCCATCGGCTTCACTCCGCCAAATTCGTAATGCTCTACCCGATAAGGATCATAAATTTCGGCAAACATCCCAAATAACTGCTTTCCATTGGCCGCGGCCAGGGAGTTCAAATCCTCCAGCCTTTTTTGGGCTAAAAATCGACCGATACCAAGCCCTGCCCGGCCGATGATTGTAAAATCTGTCATGGCGACATTAAAATCTTCATAATAGCGATACTCCGTGGCACCTACTACCTGCCCCTCATGAACAGCGACAAACACGCGAATTCCCGGATCTTCCAGAGGCTCTTTCCACAGGTCGAATTCCAATACTTCTTCGGGAGGAAACACCTCTTGCATCAATTGATGCATGCTTTTAAACAACGGGTCTTGAATACTTGTAATGCGGCGATATTCCATTTTTATCATTCTCCTCGTTACGATTTTGATGGGAAAAACGGATTTTTCCATTCCATCAGCGTCCCATAATTGCGTGATTCTTCATCCTCCAGATAGTTTGCCACCACCTTAACGGGGGTACGGCCACAGCGAAGCAGGAAGGTGATGACCGGATCTTTCAACTCTCCTTTCATGACAGCTTCGAGGTATTGCTCTGCGGTCATCTCATCCGCCATTTTGTGATAGCCAGGCATTCTCCCTCCGCCCAACAACCGTTCCAAACCCTTGTGGACAACGACGTCATACATCGATAACATCAGCCATTTTCCCAACCCCAATTTTCGATAGGAGGGGCTCACGCTGATATCGACGACATACAGTGTATTTCCGTTTGGATTGTGGTTGCGAATATAACCGTTGTCCGTGATCTCTTCCCAGGTATGATCCGGATGGCCGGGATCAAAGTCAACGAGCAAGCCCGTCATTGATCCTGCGATTTGACCCTCAACCTCAATACACAAGGCGCCTTCCGGAAACAAGGTAACATGATTTTGCAGTTGTTCCGCGTTCCACCATAATTCGGACGGAAAGGGCGGAGGAAAACTTTCCTGTTGAACGCGGATTAAACCGGGGAAGTCCCGTTCTTCGTAATTTCGGATGACCGCTTGAAGAGGCCGATCCTGGTCAAAGACGTAAAACTCCTTTCGATACATGTTTCTACCTCCTCGAAGAGCAGTTGGTCCCCGCTTATTTCCAATCCGGATAGAGGTCCGTACGACGATCGCGCCATGTGGTGACCGAACCGTTTTCACGAACCTGATACAAGAGCTCCAAATCCAGATCAGCGGTTACGATCATATCGTGGTTGATTTCCCCTTCCACCAGGATGCCGCGGGGAGGGAACGGAATATCGTTGGGTGTGATCACCGCTGCTTGTCCAAAATTCGCCCGCATAAAGTCAACCGTAGGAAGGGAACCTACCGTACCCGTGGTGACGACATAGACCTGGTTTTCCACTGCCCTGGCGTGGCTGGTGTAGCGGACGCGATGGAATCCATGACGGTCATCCGTGCAGGAAGGACAGAAAATGACATCAGCACCTTTGGCCTTGGCCATCCGAACGATTTCGGGAAATTCGATGTCATAGCAGGTCAACATCGCGATGGTTCCCTTTTCGGTCTCGAACACCTGCAGACCGTCACCGGGGGTCATCTTCCATTCCTTTACTTCCGTCGGAGTGATGTGGAGCTTTGGGTGTTCTGCGATTCTTCCATCCGGATAGAACAAATGAGCCACGTTGTACAAGCGATCCCCTTTCCGGATGACATGGGTTCCCCCGATAATGTGCATGTTCATTTGCTTCGCAAAGGATGAAAACAAATCCCGATACTGCTCTGTGAAATCGGGCAAGTCATTAATGGTTAGGGCATTTCCTTGTTTGTCACCGATGGACATCAATTGCGTCGTAAAAAATTCGGGGAACAGCACAAAATCTGCACCAAATTCCTCGGCTGTTTTCAGATAATGCTCCGATTGCTTGGCGAAATCCTCAAACGAGTGAATCGTATGAAGGTGGTATTGTACGGCGGACACTCTCAGTTTCATATATGCCTCCTCCTTGGGCTAAGAGTCATTTGGTAAGTTGTGAATGTTGTACACTTATTATGAGATGGTATATAACTATAAGGCAAGTACACACTTTTTTGAGACATAGTATCCAAATAGATACCAAAGGAGACTGCTATACGATGGGGAACCAAGAATTTAAACGTTCCGTCGAAACGACACTGAAGGTAATCGGAGGCAAATGGAAGCCGGTGATCCTGTGCCACCTGACCGAAGGCGTGAAACGATTTGGAGAACTGAAGCGTGACATGCCGGAAATTACCCAAAAAATGCTGACCCAACAATTGCGGGAATTGGAGCAGGACGGGATTATTGATCGGAAAGTGTATACGCAGGTACCTCCAAAAGTGGAGTATTCCTTAACCGAGTATGGACAAACCATCAGGGAGGTTCTTGATGTCATGTCCGAATGGGGTCACCGCCACCAGGAGAGAAAGAGACAGAATGAATAACGGTTACGTTCGAATGAACGTTTTCATGACAAATTGCACGTCCTCTTCGTCTAACCCGGCATCCTTCCCCTCTTGCTCCGTTTTCGTTATGACAAACGGCCCCTTAATGATTCCTTGGGCAAAATGGGGATTCACAGGTAAATCCTTCATGCTGCCGTCTTGATTACAGTATAAAATAAAACCGCCTCCCAGCTGAATACAATCGAGTGGACCGCCCACAAGTTCACGAAATGGCTTTGTGCCCGCCGTTACCTCCTGAATCCATACCTCATCTCCAGGAATAGCAACCAACACTTTCTGCATTTCCATCTCTCCTTTACCATACCTAACATTAGATATTCCCGTTTTGGATGAAAAGAAGCAGAACAGATCATAATAAAAGCGGATCATTACATATACACTATTTTCCAAAGTACCTTACCAAATTGAAAACATCAGGTGATGAATACTTATGCTTACGATAGATGCCCTTCGACGTATGCTGGCCAATATGGATGATGCGGAAATATTGGAACGCCCAATCAATGATAGGCATAAGGTTACCCTTCTGTACATCCGAACATTAATCGATCACGAGCGTTTGAATGAAGCCGTGATCGAACCGCTGATGCGCTGTTCCCATGATACGATTTATGAATGCATTGCCACCTCCAAGGTATCCAGAATCACCACTTTGGAAGAGGCGCAAAAGCGGCTATTGCAAGGGTCGATACTTCTGACTGACTCTTTGCAAAATGTTTGGTGGGCGGTGCACCTTCAAAATCCGTTGAGTCGCGGCATCGAATCAACCCAAACGGAAACCGTTTTGTTTGGACCGAAAGACAGCTTCAGCGAACAATTGGAACAAAACATCACATTGATTCGCAGGCGGCTTCCCTTGACAGAACTCAAAACGGAGAAGTTTACAGTCGGTTCCCTCAGTAAAACAACGGTTGTCCTTCTGTACGTCGAAGGATTGACCAATCCCGAATTTGTGTCCATCGCAAGACGGAAAATCTCCCATATTGATTTTGACCAATTTCTTGATTCGTCCCAACTTGCCGCTTTCATGGAAGACCATGGCAATAGCGTATTTCCCCAGTTTCAACAAACAGACCGTCCGGATGCCTGTGCTTACTCTTTGGGTATCGGAAAAATTATCTTGCTGGTTGACAATACGCCGTTTGCCTTAATTGCTCCCATCTCATTTTTCCATCTGTTTCAATCTCCCGATGACTACATCCATCGCTGGATCATCGCCAGTTTTTTGCGCTGCATTCGATATGTAAGCTATTTTCTTTCGACGGTAACATTACCAATCTATGTAGCGCTAACCACCCATCACTATCAGATGATTCCGCTGGAAATCTTGATTGTCCTATTGGAGTCCAGAAGCAAATTGCCCCTGACTCCTTTTTGGGAAGCGTTTCTGATGTTAATCACCCTGGAAATCATCAAGGAAGCCAGTCTGCGAATGCCGACAAAAACAGGTCAAACCTTGGGGGTGATTGGCGGCATTGTCATTGGGGACGCAGCGGTTGCAGCCGGTTTTGCCAGCAAAGTGTTGATTGTGGTAGTGGGGATTTCCGCCATCGCTTCGTTCCTGGTTCCCAATTATCTGATGACCAAATCAAACACGCTCATTCAATTTGTTTTTCTTCTCCTCTCATCTCTTTTGGGGATTTGGGGAATCGTGCTTGGCATGGTAGTTGTTCTCGCACATCTGAACGGGCTTAGTTCTCTGAAACAACCTTATTTTGCACCGGTAGCTCCGTTTTACTGGAGGGATTGGATCGATCTTTTCATACGAGGTCCCTTGCCTTGGATGAAAACCCGTCCCGATTCTTTACGCCCTCTGCACAAATGGCGATACAGCCAAAGGAGATGATTACGTGACTGCTTTTTCGCTATATGACAAAACGTCTACCTTTGGCGGCATTTATCTCCTGTTTTTGGCGAACCGATTGCAAATGCTCTACTTTTTCATCATCATGCCCACGTATTTGGTTCATCCCTACATGATCTGGGGGATTATCGGCATCGGATTATTATCGCAGATCAATCTGATTTTATTGTCAAAATGGTTTTCTTCGGATTTTGCCACTAAGGGGTACCAAGGATTTGTGGAGCTTTTTGGTAAACGGGCGGTTCGTTTTTTTGCTCTTGTCGGTTTGTTTATCATGTTGATAAATATAACGGTTATCACAGTGGGGAAACTGGACATTGTCCAAGAATTTATCTTCCCCTCGATGGATAAAAATTGGCTGATTCTCTGTATTCTGCTGATATGCTGCTACATAGCCGCGAAAGGAATGGAAAAAACGATACGCTTTGTCGTCATCGCATTTTTTAGTACGATTTGGCTGGTTTTATTATTTTATCCTTTTTTCTTGCCGCCGATTGCGGCTCTTCACGATTTATATCCCTTGATACCGACAGACTGGTCGCTGCAGTCGTGGAAGGAGTTGTTATTCGTCTGGTCAGCTTTGTCAGGGCCGGAATACCTGATCTTTTTGGGTCCATGGCTGGACACAAAGCAAAGGATGTTAAAATACCTGACGATTGCAAATACCATCACGATCCTTGAATACGTGTTGGTGTTTGTTACATCGCTATTATTTTTTGGATCCCATTACTTGAGCAAAATCAATTTTCCCGTGGTTCATATGGTACGGTTTCTGCAGTCTCCCGTATTTGAGCGGATTGATATCATTTTGATCTCCGTACATATGTTTCATCTCATTTTGGTTGTTGCCCTGTTCCTTTTATTCATATATGGAGCCATCCGAATCACGGCAGGAAGAGTGCAGAAAGAGACCACTCGAATCGGGTTTATGACAAGCTGCGGTTTGATTATGGCATGGATCCTCATCGTAAATCAGTGGTTCTGGCAAACTGAAGCCGAACAGAACAGGTTGCTGAACCTTACGATGTGGTTAGGGGCATTCACCTATTTGGTGGTACCGGCATCGCTTCTGGTAGCCGTCAAACGAAAGGGGCGCATCTAGCTATGGGGCATGCGAAACGGGCTGCGTTATGGGCCATGTTAATCAGCATCGTATTGACGTCAGGATGCTCCCCGTTTGTCGAGAACAATACGATTGAAGATATCGCCCCTGTGATTTTTTGGTCTGTCAGTGAAGGGAGAGACGGAAAGTTGAAAATCAGCACGGTGGTGCCGCCGCTTGTGAATGAAAAAAAGCGTCTGCTCACCATGCAAGTCGACCTGTTGAAGCAGGGGGGGAAAGAATTCAATTTAATCTATTATCGTGAGTTGAAAAACGGACAAACCCGAATGCTGTTGATTCACGAAGGCCTTGCGAGAAAAGGAGTCATGACGCTGATCAATACCCTGCTGACAGACCCTGATATCTCCCAACGACTCTATCTCGTGATTGTGAAAGGAAATTTTGAGGAGTACATCCAAAATCAATTAAATAAACACGCAAACTTTGATTATTATCTGTATCGCATGTTAAAGCACTATGAGAAATACAGGCAAGGTGAAATGACGATCGTCAATCTGCATCAATTTATGAAAACATTATACACCCCGTTAGCGGATCCGATCCTGCCAGTCTTCAAGGTCAGCAAAAACAGTTTCAGCTACGAGGGAACCGCTTTTTTCAGTCATGACAAGCTCATAGGGAGCGTGAAAGAGATGGACGATCAAATCATCCAACTCGTCGACAATGATCACTACCTGAAAGTGCTTGCCATACCGGAATTAGCGGTCACGATCGGCCATGTCCGCTCCAATGCCCGAATGAAGTTCAGTCGAGATTTTTCGTCGATTTCACTCCAAGTCGATCTGGACGGCAGAATCGAGGAGTACCGGGGGGATAAAAAAATACTCGATGAAGATGAATTAGCAGATCTCAATAAAGAGATCAAAACGTATTTGGAAAGACGAACGACGGAGTTGCTAAAAAAAATGCAAGAGTGGAAAGTGGATCCCCTGCAAACGGGAACACTCACCCTTACTCCGTTTGGCAAGCCATTGACGAAAGAAGAGTGGTTGCGTTACTGGGAAAAAATGAAGTTTACCGTCGATTATCGAATTTATGTTGAACCTTTGACGAATGTGAAAGAATAAACCATTTTAGAGTGAAGGGGCGGGGCGAACTCAGGAGTTCCTCCAGCCCTTTTTGAGTGTATAAGAATTTATAAATTTGGACATCCCATACAGCCACTAGAGAAGTGTTCGGGGCCCCAGCCGACACCAGCGATCGCTTAAGTCGGCTAGGTTTTCTTATCGTGTAGGAAAGTTTAAGGGCTTCACCGTGTGAAAGCGTCCTGAAACAAACTTTCCGGAACGCATAAAAAGTTTCCTCTAACGAAGAACCAGCTTCTTCGAGAGGGCTTCAATCGAAGCTTTTTTTATCGTGTAGGAAAGTTTAAGGGCTTCACCGTGTGAAAGCGTCCTGAAACAAACTTTCCGGAACGCATAAAAAGTTTCCTCTAACGAAGAACCAGCTTCTTCGAGAGGGCTTCAATCGAAGCTTTTTTTATCGTGTAGGAAAGTTTAAGGGCTTCACCGTGTGAAAGCGTCCTGAAACAAACTTTCCGGAACGCATAAAAAGTTTCCTCTAACGAAGAACCAGCTTCTTCGAGAGGGCTTCAATCGAAGCTTTTTTTAT
>NZ_JBIYSM020000057.1:0-19558 GCF_044759095.2 Brevibacillus soli | reverse complement strand
CAATGTGATTATCTCCTGTCCCATGGTGACATTTTCATAGAACAGTTACACAGTGACAATATCACAGAACAATAACAGACTATGTGAGAGAGGAATTGACATCCGTATTTCTTTTCGTTATGATAAGGAACAAACTTGATATGTTGCTGTGATGGAAAGGAGTAGTTGACCGCTGGCTTTATCATGGTGAATTCAAAAAGGAGGACAAACAGGGCCAAGCAGTTCTAGGCGCCGCCGTCACGAGCAGCGGAACGTGGTTATCTACGTGAGCAGCGGAGTGACAAGGCAACGGCGAAATGCGAAGGCAATGTTTCCCGGACTTATTGAATATCCATAGTAGCGAACCGGGGAGGGTGCAAGCCCGGTAGTCACGTCAATGAACGGCATTCCGGAGCAACGAAGCGTTGGAAGTGGGCGAGACGCCAATTACGGCTGTTTCGTCAAGTAGGGTGGAACCGCGGGAATCCTCTCGTCCCTACACTGTTGAACAGGCAGTGTAGATCGAGAGGTTTTTTTGTTTATTCATTAACCCTTGTTGGTATTTCATTAGGAGGTGGAAGAAAACCATGAAAATGACGTTTCAAGACATCATTTTGACATTGCAAAACTTTTGGGCCAAGCAAAACTGTTTGATTGTCCAACCCTACGACGTGGAAAAAGGGGCCGGAACGCTGAACCCGATGACGTTCCTGCGAAGCATCGGGCCGGAACCGTGGAATGTGGCGTACGTTGAGCCATCCCGCCGACCTGCCGATGGACGTTACGGGGAAAACCCGAACCGTTTGTATCAGCACCATCAATTCCAGGTAATTATGAAGCCGTCGCCTGACAACATCCAGGAGATCTATCTGGACAGCCTGCGCCAGCTCGGGATTGAGCCTTTGGATCACGACATCCGCTTTGTCGAAGACAACTGGGAGCACCCGGGGCTTGGCGCCTGGGGACTTGGCTGGGAGGTGTGGCTGGACGGGATGGAGATCACCCAGTTCACGTACTTTCAGCAGGTAGGGGGATTGGAGTGCAAGCCGGTGGCCGTGGAAATCACCTACGGTCTGGAGCGGCTCGCCTCCTACATTCAGGAGAAGGAAAACGTGTTCGACCTGGAGTGGGTAAACGGCTACACTTACGGCGACGTGTTCCTGCAGCCGGAGTACGAGCATTCCAAGTACACGTTTGAACTGTCCGACGTGGACATGCTGTTCAACCTGTTCAATACCTACGAAGCCGAAGCGAAACGCCTGATGAAGGAACACTTGGTATTCCCGGCGTACGACTACGTGCTGAAGTGCTCCCATACGTTCAACCTGCTGGATGCCCGCGGCGCAATCAGCGTAACAGAACGGACCGGATACATCGCACGCGTGCGCAATCTGTCCCGGGAAGTGGCGCAAACCTACTACGCGGAACGCGAACGCCTCGGCTTCCCGATGCTGAAGAAGCACGATGAAGGGAGAGAACGCGCATGAGTAAGCGTGACTTGCTGTTGGAAATCGGTACGGAAGAGATGCCTGCCCGTTTTGTCGCCGGAGCGGCTGCGCAGCTGAAGGAAAAAGTGGAAAAGTGGCTACAGACGGAGCGCATCCCGTTTGAACAGATCACATCCTACGAAACTCCACGCCGCCTCGCTGTTTACGTGACCGGCGTTGCCGAGAAGCAGCCTGACCGTGACGAGGAAGCAAAGGGACCTGCCCGCAAAATCGCTCAGGACGAAACCGGCGCCTGGTCCAAAGCGGCGCAGGGATTTGCCCGCAGCAAAGGCGTAGAGGTGGAGCAGCTCTACTTCAAAGAGGTAAATGGCGTTGAATACGTCTTCGCCCGCAAAAGCGAAGCCGGGAAAGAGACGCTCCAGCTCCTTCCTGCTCTGGCTGACGTCATCGCCGGCATGAACTTTCCGAAAAACATGCGCTGGGGAGCGTATGAACTGAAATACGTTCGGCCGATTCGCTGGCTGGTGGCCCTGTTCGGACAGGATGTGGTCGATATGGAGATCGCCGGAGTGAAAACAGGACGCATAACCCGCGGTCACCGCTTCCTCGGGACCGAAGTCACGCTGCAAAACCCGCATGACTATGCGACGCTTTTGGGCGAGCAGTTCGTTATGGTTGATCCACAAGAGCGGCGCGCATCGATCGTGGAGCAGATCAAGCAGCTGGAAAGCGAAAAAGGCTGGCGTATCCCGATCGATGAAGGGCTTCTGGACGAAGTGGTGCACCTGGTAGAATATCCTACCGTTCTGTTTGGTACATTTGAAAAAGAGTTCTTGTCCATCCCGAAAGAAGTGCTGGTTACCTCCATGCGGGAGCATCAGCGGTACTTCCCGGTGGAAAACGCAGAGGGCGAGCTCTTGAACCATTTCGTTACCGTTCGAAACGGCGACAGCCGCGCCCTTGAAAACGTGGCCAGAGGGAACGAAAAAGTACTGCGGGCCCGCCTGTCCGACGCCCGTTTCTTTTACGAGGAAGACCAAAGGCTGTCGATTGATCACTGCCTGAAGCGGCTCGAGTCGATCGTGTTCCATGAAGAGCTCGGCTCCGTCGGCGATAAAGTGCGGCGCAACCGAAAAAATGCCGCTCGTCTGGCGCAACTGCTCGGCTTGAGCGATAAAGAAGCGCAGCAGATTGATCGCGTCGCAGAGATCGCCAAGTTTGACCTGGTGACCAACATGGTTGGCGAATTCCCGGAACTGCAGGGGATCATGGGCGAAGATTACGCGCGCAAGGCAGGCGAGAGCGAAGCGGTTGCCCGCGGCGTATTTGAGCATTACCTGCCCCGTTTTTCCGGGGATCAGCTGCCTGAATCCGCAGCGGGTGCCGTAGTCAGCATTGCCGATAAACTTGACACCATCGTCGGCTTTTTCTCCATAGGCATCATCCCGACCGGCTCTCAGGATCCGTACGGTCTGCGCCGTATGGCCGCAGGCATCGTCAGCGTCCTCTTGAACCGCGGATGGAAGATCTCCCTGACCACGCTGTGGGAGTTGGCTCTCAATACCTACGCGGAGCAAGGAGTGCAGAAGCGCTCTCTTGACGAAGTGAAAAAAGACCTTGCCGACTTCTTCGTGCTCCGCCTGAAAAACGTGCTGCAGGAAGAGCAAATCCGCTACGACGTCATCGACGCGGTACTGGCCGCAGACATCGCGTTGGTGCCGGACCTGTTGAACAAGGCAAAAGCTCTGATGGAAGCAGTCAAGTCTGACGACTTCAAGCTGACCGTCGAGCAGTTCAACCGCGTAAACAACCTGGCACAAAAAGCCCAGAGCGATGGGATCGATGAAAACCTGTTTGCCGAAGAGGTGGAGAGGAAACTGTATCAGGCGTACCTGTCCGTCCGGCATGAAGTGTCCAGTCTGCAGGAGCAGGAGGACCAGACCAAGGTGCTGGCCACGTTGTCCAGCCTGCGAGAACCGATCAAGGCGTTTTTCGACAGTGTGATGGTCATGGCCGATGACCAGGCAATCCGTCAAAACCGCCTGGGCCTGCTGCTGCGACTGTCCCGTCTGATCTACTCGTTTGCCGACTTCTCCAAGATCGTTTTTGCGTAAATGAATACCATGCGCCTCCGTACGGCAACTGCGGAGGCGTACATTTTTGCCGCACCAAAGGAGGAAAATACGGAAAAAAGGAGTAATACTAGGGATAGTAAAGAGATAGAACCGGTGGTGATTGGTCATCGAGCTTACCAAGCGACAAGAGCAGATATTACAGATTGTAAAGGATGAAGGGCCGATTACTGGCGAACAGATTGCCGAGCGGTTGAACCTGACCCGTGCGACGCTGCGCCCCGACCTTTCCATCCTGACGATGTCAGGTTATCTGGATGCGAGACCCCGCGTCGGTTACTTTTATGCAGGCAGACCTGCCGGCTCGGTCATGAGTGAGCGGCTGCACAAGCTTCTCGTCAACGAATACAAGGCAATGCCCATCGTCGTCCAGGAGTCGGCGTCCGTGTACGACGCGATCGTTACGCTTTTTCTGGAGGACGTCGGAACCCTTTTCGTCGTCAATCAAAAAGGCTTTCTCGCCGGAGTGGTTTCCCGCAAGGATTTGCTTCGCGCCTCGCTCGGCAACAAAGCACTGGAAGACGTACCGGTCAGCATCATCATGACACGCATGCCCAACATCGTAACCTGTGGGCCGGAAGAGACTCTCTACGCCGCGGCAAAGAAGTTGATTGACTTTCAGATTGACTCCCTGCCGGTGGTGAGAGTCAGTGAAAGCGACAGCCGCCAGTATGAACTGCTGGGACGGGTGACAAAGACTACGATTGCCAAGGCATTTGTCGAATTGGGCAACGAACCGTAAGCATAGGAGGAGAAGCGATGCAAATCAACCAACACGGACAAAACATCTACGTGGTCTCGGACTCCATCGGCGAGACGGCCGAACTTGTCGTTCGCGCAGTCGCCAGTCAGTTTGACCCGTTTCTTATTGACGTGCAGAAATACCCGTATATAGAGGACAAGGAATCGATTGACGAGATCATCGCTTCGGCGAAAGAATCAAAGGCGATGATTGTGTTCACCCTGGTCATTCCGGAATTGAAAACCTATATCCTCGAGCAGGCTGCACTCCACAACATCCCGATCGTCGATGTGATGGGACCGCTCCTGAACACCCTGCAAAACCTCCTGAAGGTGCCGCCCACCTGCAAGCCGGGGCTCGTCCGTCGTTTGGACGAAGAGTATTTTCGCAAAGTGGATGCCATTGAGTTTGCCGTCAAGTACGACGATGGCCGGGATCCGCGTGGACTGCTTCGCGCCGATGTGGTATTGATTGGCGTTTCACGCACGTCGAAGACGCCGCTCTCCATGTACCTGGCGAACAAGAGGTTGAAGGTGGCTAATGTGCCGATCGTGCCTGAGGTGGATCCTCCGGAGGAGCTGTTCCAGCTTCCGCCGGAACGCTGCATCGGTCTTACCATTAATCCCGAGCAGCTCAACGGCATCCGTACCGAGCGTCTGAAGGCTTTGGGTTTGACAGCGCAGGCCAACTACGCGAACCTCGACCGAATCAATGAAGAATTGGCCTACTCGCAAAAAATCATGGAGCGGCTTGGCTGTCCGGTCATTGATGTATCCAACAAAGCGGTGGAGGAAACGGCGAACATTATTCTGGAAATGATTCGGAAAAACAACTTGCGAAAAGAGAAGAAATAGGTCTAAAGAAGGATATTCCCGCTTTTTGTAGAAGAACAGTAGAACAGCGCGGCGAGCCTGTGTCAAACCGGCCGTTTATCGTCCGCGCAAATGTGGAAAAGTAGAAAAGAAGGAAAGATCCAAGAAGGATTTTGACGAATTTTGACGAACTAAATATCTTCATTGCACGATTCTCCCTAAAGGTGGAAAAACATGGCTGGTCCCACTTCAGCAGAATTTGTGAACCAAGTCCGTTCCGCAGTGGATATTGTGGACGTGATCGGAGAATACGTACAACTGAAGAAAAGCGGGCGAGCATTTTTAGGCCTTTGCCCCTTTCATTCAGAGAAGACGCCATCCTTTAACGTAAATGCGGAACGTCAATTTTTTCATTGCTTTGGCTGTGGTGAGGGTGGAGATGTCTTTTCCTTTTTAATGAAAATGGAGCAGCTGACATTTCCGGAGGCTTTGCACAAACTGGCGGAACGTGCAGGCATTGCGCTGCCGCAGCCGCAAAAAGAGGAAGAGCCTCCCGAGCAGACAGCCAAGCAGGTCATGCTCAAAGCGCATGAGTTTGTCGCGCAAGTGTACCACTACATGCTCACGAAGACGCCGTACGGAACAGAGGCGATGAAATATCTGCAAAAGCGGGGGCTCTCTGCACAGACAATCGCCGAGTTTCAAATTGGATTTGCTCCCGATTCGTGGGATTTTGTCACACAGTTGCTGCAAAAACGCGGCTTTCCTCAAGACCTGATGGTGGAAGCGGGGCTGCTCGCCAAAAGCGACAGCGGCAGGATCTTTGATCGCTTTCGCGGTCGCTTGATGTTTCCCATTCACAACACGCAGGGAGGCGTCATTGGTTTCGGCGGACGTTCGTTGGACGGTTCTATGCCCAAGTATATGAACAGTCCGGAAAGTCCCCTCTTCAGCAAGAGTTCCACCCTATTCAACCTGCACCGTGCTCGGCCGTTTATTCGCAAGCGCAAGCAAGCGATTTTGCTTGAGGGCTATGTGGATGTCGTGTCGGCCTGGCAAGCGGGTTTTCAACAGGGAGTGGCTACACTGGGGACGGCTTTGACGGAGCAGCAGGCAAAGATGCTTCGACGCAACGTCGACTCCGTGGTCGTCTGTTACGACGGAGATGTAGCCGGACAGGAAGCCACGGCAAAAGCCATTCACGTATTGCAGCAGGCGGGCTGCACCGTCCGCATCGCTCCGCTGCCGCAGGGAACCGATCCGGATGACTTTATCCGGCAGCACGGCGCAGAGGCATTTTCCCAGCAGGTGCTGCTGCAAGCCATGCCGGTAACTGCGTTTCGCTTGAAACATTTGCGCTCCCGGCACGTAATACATGACGAGGATGATCGGGCTCGGTTCATCAAAGAAGCCTTAGCCGTCATCTCCGAATTGGACAGCGCGGTAGAACGGGATTTGTACGAACGGCAGCTGGCCGAAGACTTTTCGATTTCGCTGGACGCGTTAAAGCTGGAGGCGCGAAGAGTCTACAAGCAGCAAAAAAGTAACAGTCAAAGGGATAAAGTGGCGCCAGCATGGAATAATAGTATAAATAATGGCAAATTTACGCTTACCAAAACGCTGGCACCCGCTTCGCACACGGCAGAGCGTATGTTGCTTTACTACATGATGCGGAATCATGAGATTGCCAATCGCGTGCAGCAAGAATGCAAGGCCAGTTTCCAGGTGGACGAACACGATGCGCTGGCTGCCTACCTGTACGCTTACTATGCGGAGGGAAACCCCGAAGACCCTGGACGATTTATCCATTACCTGGAAGATGAAAAATTAAAGCAATTAGCCTCGGGATTGGCCATGATGGAGTGTAAGGAAGACGTATCTGATCAGGAGATCGGTGACTACATCAGACAAGTGAATAACTACCCAAAGCGCGCCGAGTTGGAACGATTGCGTGAAGAGTATAAGGCGTTGTTTTTACAGAGGGCGAATGCCGAAACTGAAGAAGAGCGCAAACAATTGAAGGATCGGGCTTCTATCGTAGGGATGAGGATTCTTGAATTGGAAAATGCTTTAAAGGAAGGGTAGCATCAGATCATTCCCGGGGAAGGAGGGATAGTAGATGAACAAACAAAACATCACTTCAGATATGGAAGCGACGTCCATAGAGCAAGTGAAGGAACAGCTGGTTGAACTAGGCAAAAAGCGCGGAGCACTTACGTATAAAGAAATTATCGATCGACTCTCCGGCTTTGAACAGGATTCGGACCAGATGGATGAGTTTTTCGAATACCTGAGCGATCAGGGAATTGAATTGAACAACGAAAGCGATGAAGACGTCGATGATTTGATGATAAAGGATGAGGACTCCGAGGAATTTGACTTCGATGATCTCTCTGTGCCGCCCGGAATCAAAATCAACGACCCTGTCCGTATGTACCTGAAGGAAATCGGTCGTGTTCCTCTACTTTCCGCAGAAGAGGAGATCAAGCTGGCACAACGGATTGAGCAGGGAGACGAAGAGGCAAAACGGCGCCTGGCTGAAGCCAACCTGCGGCTGGTGGTGTCCATTGCAAAACGCTATGTAGGACGCGGCATGCTCTTTCTCGACCTGATTCAAGAAGGCAACATGGGTTTGATCAAGGCCGTTGAAAAGTTCGATTACCGTAAAGGATACAAGTTCAGTACCTATGCCACCTGGTGGATTCGCCAGGCGATTACGCGGGCGATTGCGGACCAGGCTCGTACCATCCGGATTCCCGTGCATATGGTGGAAACGATCAACAAGCTGATCCGCGTTTCCCGTCAACTGCTGCAAGAGCTCGGTCGTGAACCGCTGCCGGAAGAGATTGCGGAAAAGATGGATTTGACCCCGGAAAAAGTCCGCGAGATTATGAAAATTGCACAAGAGCCGGTGTCGCTGGAGACGCCGATCGGGGAAGAAGACGATTCTCATCTCGGAGACTTCATTGAAGACCAGGATGCGCTGGAACCGTCCGACGCCGCTGCGTACGAACTTCTCAAGGAACAACTGGAGGACGTTTTGGATACATTGACGGACAGGGAAGAAAACGTGCTTCGCTTGCGGTTCGGTCTGGACGATGGACGCACTCGCACGCTGGAGGAAGTCGGAAAAGTGTTTGGGGTTACGCGGGAGCGTATTCGCCAAATCGAAGCGAAGGCACTCCGGAAGCTGCGTCATCCGAGTCGCAGCAAACGCTTAAAAGATTTCCTGGAATAACCGATATAGGTAGTAAGTGGCCTACGTTAGACACGGCGTAGGCTTTTCTTTTTCATAAGGAGGATAAACGCTTGGACGACCAGCGGAGACGAATCATCGTTGCAGAGATCGAAAACTGGCGAAAAAATCATTTGCTGCCTGAACATTACTGCATTTTCCTGTTAAATCTTTATACCGAAGGGGATCGTCCGAACACGCAGGTGTCTGCTGGCAAAAAAGAAGACAGAGGGATGTTTCGCTCTTCGGGTTTTATAGGCGGCAGCGGTTCGGCCGCACCCACAGGAACAACGGGAGCAGCGGCAGTTTACGCGACGGCGCAAGACACGAGCAGCGGTTACGCCGTTTCCTGGAAAATGATCTTCGCCTGGCTGCTTGGAGCCTGTTTTTTCGCAGGAAACATTTTGCTTGCTTTTCATTTTAACCGTTTTACCACTTTAATGCAAATTGCCATCTTTTCCTGTTTTGCCCTCTTTTGCTATCTATTATCATTCGTTTTTCGCCGCCGATCGGCACCGCTTACTCATGTTTCCTTGGCCGTTACGTTTCTCATTCTTTTGCTGGGCGGCTTTCATGTAACGGATCAGTTGAACGCCTCACATACCGCCATCCTGTTGTATCTGACAGCGGTTTGTCTCTTCTGGTGCGCGAACGGGTTTGTCTTCGGCTATTCGTATCTGTTATACTGCGGTTTTATCGGTCTGGCCTTGATGTATGGCGTGGCTACAGTTGATCGCGTAGGCGACAACTACAGCTGGTGGATGGCGGAGCTGTACTGGGTTCCCATCGCCTGCCTGTTGATGGGCACAGGGTTTCTTTTGCACAGTCGCAACCAGCAGGTGGCGGGGGTGCTGGCGGTTTGCGGGATCATCTATTTTTTCGGGTCTGAGATTCAATCCTTGTACATTACGGAAGCGAAGCGCGATATCATTCAAATCCTGCTGTTTGGAAAAGTGTTTGCCAGCTCCATTCTGTTCTTTGTCACCCGCAGCTTCTGGTTTCAGTGGCTGCGATTGTAACAGGCTCCTCTCGCAGGAGCCTGTATTCGTTTTTGAATCAACACCATGAGCAGTGGCCAGCTGCAAAAAATTTACACATGAGCAGGAAGGATCGTGTATAATGATTGATAAGGAAACTGAGCAAACGCTCGGTCAGAATGGGGGCAGGAGAGGCGATGTATTTTGATTTGACAGAAGAACAACGCATGATCAAAAAGATGATTCGCGAATTCGCTGACGAGGTAGTGGCTCCGGGAGCGGATGAACGCGACAAGACCAAACAATTCCCTGTTGAAATTTATAAGCAAATGGCAAAATTGAATTTGCTTGGCTTGCCGTTCTCTGAAGAGTACGGCGGCGGGGGGGCGGACTATATCAGCTTCGCCATTGTGGTGGAAGAACTGAGCCGCGCATGCGGATCTGCCGGGATCACCTATTCTGCTCATATTTCTCTGGGAGGTGCGCCGCTTTCCCTGTTTGGAACGGAAGAACAAAAGCGAAAATACTTAAGTCAGATTTGTTCCGGTGAAAGCATGGGGGCCTTTGGCCTGACCGAGCCCAATGCCGGATCCGACGCGGGCGGTACCCGGACAACTGCAGTGAAGCAGGGGGACGAGTGGGTAATCAACGGCTCCAAGTGCTTTATTACCAATGCGTCCTATGCCAAATTTCTCGCGCTGACCGCGGTTACAGACAAGGAACAGGGAACGAAGGGCATCACTGCCTTTATCGTTCCGACAGACGCGCCTGGCTTCACGGTTATCGACAACTACGAGAAACTGGGCCTAAACAGCTCCAATACGACAGAACTGGTGATGGACGGTGTTCGGGTACCCGATGAAAATATCCTGGGCAAGATGGGCGAAGGGTTCAAGCAGTTTTTGATTACGCTTGACGGCGGTCGCATCGGCATTGGTGCCATGGCGGTAGGCATTGCTCAGGCAGCTTACGACAAAGCGCTGCAGTACGCCAGGGAACGGCAGGCATTCGGTCATTCGATCTCGAAGTTCCAGGCGATCCAGCACAAACTTGCAGACATGGCGATGCAGATCGAGCTCGCGCGCAACATGGTGCACAAGGCAGCCTGGCTGAAGGATAACGGCCGCAAGTTTACCAAGGAAGCGGCGATGGCAAAGCTGTACGCATCGGAAGTGGCAATGGCGGCCACCCACCAAGCCATTCAGATTCACGGCGGTTACGGCTACATGCGCGAGTATCAGGTGGAACGCTTTTTCCGCGACGCTCGCCTCTTGGAAATCGGCGAGGGTACTTCGGAGATCCTGCGCAACGTGATTGCTCGTGAAATCGGCTGCTCCTAAAGTCACATCGAAAACGTAACCATCATTCTTCGCCAAATAGCGATCAAAACCTGAGCGGCAGCGCCCGTATCAGGTTTTTTTGGGGGGGCCCAGCCGACACCAGCGTTAGCTTAAGTCGGCTGGGTTTTCTTAACGTATAAGAATTTATAAATTTGGACATCCCATACAGCCGCTAGAAAAGTGTTCGGGGCCCCGCCCGGCGAAGCGTTAGCTCATGCCGGGTGGGTTATTTTACTGCCTTTTTCCGGACAAATAGGGTAGAATAGACACAATGGAAGGTGAAAGATACATGATAGCATTGATGATCTCCAAACGGTTGCAGACGATTGCGCAATACTGTCCAAAGGGGTCAAGAGTCGCCGATATCGGATCGGATCATGCTCTGTTGGCATCCTATCTGCTTGTTTCGGGTATTGCATCCTATGTGATCGCGGGTGAGCTAAACGAAGGACCCTACCAGGCTGCCCGCAGACAAATACATACACTGCAGGCGCGTGACCGCGCGTCCGTGCGCAAAGGAAACGGTTTGGCTGTTCTCGCTCCAGGCGAGGCAGAGGTGATTTGCATTGCCGGCATGGGGGGGCAGCTGATCGTCTCCATCCTCACAGAGGGAAAAGAAAAATTGCCGGGGGTTCGACGTCTCATTCTCCAGCCGAATGTAGGAGAAGAGCTCGTCAGACGCTGGCTGATCGACAACGGCTGGCAGTTGACTCACGAGACGATTCTGGAAGAAGACCAGATTATCTATGAAATCCTGGTGGCAGAGCCGGGCGATCCGTTGGTTCCCTACCGGGACAAAGACAAAACCACGGAAGAGCTGATTCGAATCGGTCCGTTACTCTGGACGGAGAAATCGCCGGTGCTCCGTCGAAAATGGGAGCGTGAGCGGGACAAATGGCTGAACGTGCTTGCGCAGGTAAAGCGCTCTGACCGGCCGGAAACAGCTCAGCGGGTAAAAGAGATTGAAGCAGAGTTGGCATGGATGAATGAGGTGATACGATGCTTGCACACGGACAGACGGTAATTCAATACGTAGAACAACTGGCGCCGAAAGCACTGGCGATGGAAGGCGACAAGATCGGCTTGCACGTGGGTACGCTGCAAAAACCGGTAAAAAAGGTCATGATCGCGCTCGACGTGCTGGAATCCGTGGTCGATGAAGCAATTGAACAAGGGGTGGATCTGATCGTCGCTCACCACGCTGTCATCTATCGGCCGTTGAAACACCTGCGGACAGATATGGCGGCTGGGCGCCTGTACGAAAAGCTGATCAGGCACGACATCGCAGTCTACACAGCCCACACCAACCTTGATGTAGCTGTTGGCGGAATGAATGACTGGTTGGCGGAGACAATCGGACTGACAGACGTGGACGTGTTGGACGTCACCTACCAGGATGCGTGGAAAAAGCTGGTTGTCTACGTGCCGTTGAGCCACCGTGACGCCGTGTTTCAGGCGGTTTCCGAAGCGGGAGCCGGATGGGTCGGCAACTACAGTCACTGCTCTTTTCAAATGACGGGTACAGGTACGTTTTGCCCTCGTGAGGGAACCAATCCGCATATCGGAACTCAGGGCAAATTGGAGCGGGTGGAAGAGGTCCGTTTGGAAACGGTCATGCCGGCGTCCAAGCAGTCCGCTGTCCTTAGAGCGATGAAGTCTGCCCATCCTTATGAAGAAGTGGCGTACGACATCATCCCGCTGGATATGCCGGGGACCGGGCTTGGGATTGGCCGTATCGGAAAGCTTCCGCAGGCAATGAAGCTGCGGGAATTGGCCCTCTTGGTCAAGGAAAAGTTTCAACTGCAAGGGCTGCGCGTGGTCGGAGAACTTGATGCCACCGTCAAAAAGGTAGCAGTGGTAGGGGGCGACGGCAGTTCGTTCGTCAGCAAGGCCGCATTCCGCGGAGCGGACGTGTTTATCACGGGTGACATCGGGTATCACACGGCCCACGATGCACAGGCGGACGGGCTCTCGATCATAGACGCGGGTCACAACATCGAAAAAGTCATGAAGGAAAAGCTGGCCATCTATCTGTCGGAGAGGTTGCAACAGAACGGATATCAAACGGAAGTGGTCGCCTCCAGCGTGCATACTGATCCGTTTCAATTTGTGTAGGGAGCGTGCAGGGGATGTTGCCGGCGAAACGACTGTTGCTGTGGCACCAGGCCAAAGAGGCGAAAAAACGCGCGGAAGCGGAGCTTGACAGCCTTGAAAGGGAAAAGCGGGAGTGGCAGAAAAAGCTGGAGTCGCTGGAACAATCTCTGGCTTCCCTGGCTGCCCCTGCTTCTTTGGACGATGAAATTGCCAGACTGTTGCGCGAACAGGACCTATGGGCTGCACGCAAGGATTGGGAACGATTTATCACCGCCTGTCAGGAGCGGGAAACAGCTCTCATGGAAGAAATCCATCGACTGCAGTTTGAGATTTGGAAGTGGGAGCAGGAGTTGGACGATTCTCTCCTAAACGAGTATCACCGCATTGCCGAACGGGCCGCCCATCCGATTGTGGAGGTTCGAAACCAATCGTGCATGGGTTGTTTTTTACCGCTGCCACTTGGCAAGATCAGCGAGTGGCGTAGGGGAAAAGGCTTGGTAACCTGTGACGAATGCGGCAGGATTCTCGTCTAGACCCCATATAAGTGGGTGTTTAAAAAGGAGGACAAACAGGGCCAAGGTCGGCTAAAAGCGCCAACGTCCTGTTGGCAACGTCGACACTGGGACATCCTGTGCGGCGCAACGAAGAGATGCGCTGGCAATACCTCTATAAGCATGCACCGGCAAGGAGGAGTTTTGTGCAAAACATCATACGCCATGTTACGTGCGGACTGGTCGTTTGCGGGCTGTTGCTGCCCGCATTCGCCCACGCCGAGGAGTCCCGGCTCCCCTACCTCGACATCGGAAAACACTGGGCCAAACAATCGATCATCCGCAGTGTTCAGGCAGGCTTGTTTGCTGCCGGTGGCCAGGTCCAGCACTTTTATCCGGAACGCGAGATGACCCGGGCCGAATTTCTCACCTTGCTGGACCGCCTCTTCTTTGAGGGACAAAGCCAGCTGTACCCGTTGACCTTTTTGTCTGAGCATGACGAGTACGTCCGGGGAGAGGGGCTGGACCAACCCTATCTGCCGTACACCGACGTGGACCGATTGACGTGGATGTACGGATCGATTTTACGCTCCTCCATCGTGCTTGACCGACTGTACGGCCCGCAAGCCATCCAGCAGGTATTCCCTGGAAGCCGGCTGAATCCGCAACAGCCCATTACCCGGGGGGAAGCAGCCCGTTTGCTGCAGATGTTTACACTCGCCGGGAAAGACCAGCAAGCATGGGAGGCGGTAACGGACTGGGGGTGGCTTAACGGGAAGCAGACGGATCGCTTGAAGCGCGGTGAGGCGGCCGTCATGACTGACAAGCTGTATCGCTTCCTGCAGGAAGACGTTATTCTCCCGCTTCTGGATTACGACGGCACAAAATTTCCGACGGTTCCGCAGATTCGGGAAATGTTCCCGCTGTTTGCCGTCTATGCCCACAACCCGACAAAGGAAGAGCAGTCTTACATCGAGATCGTGGAAGCCATCCGCAATCACGATGACGACGAGCAGACCTTCGTCGATTTGAAAAAGCTGGCGCAAAGCTCCTTTCCCAATCAAATTGGCGTTCATTATTACCTGAGCTGGGATCCGAATACCGAATTGACGGAAAATCTGGAAGAAGCTTTTGCTGCGATAGACGCCTATTTTGCCGACAAGATTGTTCTTCCGGACACACTTCGTCTGCTCGCAGCCAATGTGTACGATATCTCTCTGCAACTCGAAAGCGATGATCCAACCATCTATGAGAAGACGCTTGAACGTATGCTTGCCTTTGAGAAAAAAATGAAGCAAGGTTCAAAAGAGTGGCAATCGTTGGCTTTCTATCTTGGCGCCCTCGAGATAAAGTCTGGCAAGCATGAACAAGCGCTTGCCCGTTACCGATCGTTTGCAGATCAACAGCCGGTGGCGCTCTTGAACGCCGTCTACTGCCTGGTCCATGCGGATCGCCTGCAGGAGGCGGAAGAGCTGCTGGCCGCCGTCAAACCGTCCAGGCAAAAGGAGCAGCTGACCCTTTTGCGAAATGTGTTGATCCAGGAACTGGCTACCTTGCAAAACCAATCTACCGTCATCAGTGATTTAGCCTACACGATTGGCCGTATGGAAACCCTCCCTTCCTTTAAGGTGAAAGGCGAGTCGATCCTGAGCGGATATCTGTTCAAGTACACCCAGGAGGTAGATCAGCGGGAGCGTGTCAGCTACACGACCGGGTTTTACCACGCACCAAACAAGCTGGTGCCCGACAAGCTGGAGATGTATTCGGACGATCGCAATCAGGTGCAATATCTCCATGAATTTGACCGAAACGAATGGACGAGGACGGGCACGGGTACGATCGACTACATGCACGAATGGGTGGAAGGCAAAAGCATTTACGAACGGGCAGCGCAACTGCATGCCCGATACTACAAACAGTCTTTCGGAGCGTATGACGTGATTACGGAGTGGATTCCGGGGGCAGCCCTGAGGGAACAAGCAAAAGAACTGGATTTGGGAAAAGGCAGCGTAAAACAAATCCCGGTTTACATGAACAAATACTACATTGACAGAGAAACGGACATGCTTGTGCAAAAGGTCTGGAGGTACGAGGAAATCTATGATTCCCAGGAATACATCGCTTATGTCGGCAAGGAATCATTCGGCGATTGGGACAGAATCAAGGTGCGCATTCCTGAGACAGTGGTGAAAGGGGCGATTCCGACACCATGAAAAGATTGTGTTCGATCGTACTCGCTCTTTGTCTGTTGCTTGGCGTCGCTCCCGTTCATGCCGATCTCCAAACAAAGCCGTTTGCAGAGGTGGGGGAAGTATATCGTAACGTGCTGGAAAACCATTTAAGCAGACCGGAAGCAAGGCAGCTGGTACAAGGAGCGCTTCAGCACGTCAGCCAACAGGCGGCGGAGCAAACGCTTCAGCTTTCCGTACCTGCGGATGACGATACGTTACCCGAGTTGGAGAAGCGGCTGACAGAGTGGCAATCTCGCTACAACCTGGACGGGAAGACATTAAACCGGTGGGCGATCAACGGTATGCTGGGTACGTTAAAGGATCCTCACACAGCCTTTTTCACGAAGGAAGAGCTGAATCGCTTCCAGGCGGGTGTCGAAAATGAGTTCGTCGGCTTCGGATTCCGCCTGCGTATGCAAGGGGGCACTTTGATGATTCGGGAGCTGATCCCGCAGTCTCCAGCAGCAGCCTCGGACCTGCAAAAAGGTGACCAGCTGCTCGCCGTGGACGGACTTTCCTTAAAGGGAAAGAGCTTTGAAGAAGCTTACGCCTTGCTCAAGGGAGAAGAAGGCAGCGAGGCTGTGCTGACCGTTTACAGACCGTCCCAAAAACAAGAGAGGCAGATCAGATTAAAGCGAGCGTTTCTGTCCATTCCCGAAGTGGAAGGGGATCGTTTTGCGGGCAGCGACATTGGCTACATCCATTTGGAGACGTTTGGCTCGGACGCAGCCTACCAGCTTCGCGACAAACTGACCGAATTTTCCCAAGCGGGCAAACCGTTGCGAGGTTTACTCCTCGATCTGCGCGACAACGGGGGCGGCTACTTGACTGCGGCACGGGACATTGCCGGTCTGTTTATGGAAGAGGGACTGTTGATGATAACGACCAACCGCAACGGTGTTGAGCTTGAGACCTGGGTGCGCAACGGACGTGATATCACCTACCCGGTCCGCATTCTCGTCAATGAAGGAACGGCATCGGCGTCGGAGCTTTTGGCCGGAGCTTTGCGCGACCATGGCATCGCCAAACTGATCGGCACCAAGACGTATGGCAAGGGCAGTGCCCAGCAGGTCATCCCATTGCTGGACGGGGACGCACTGAAAATTACCCTGCAGGAATACTTCACGCCGAAACACACGACAGTCAACCACGTAGGTCTGACCCCGGACCTAACGGTAGAAGAACATTTGTCGCAGGTAGTGGAAGGGCTCCGCTCGCTCGGGGTGAACTCTTTTGAACTGAGGGAAGGGAACGGCGATACATTCGTAAATGGGGTAGCTTTTCCCGTTATCGAACCGTTGTTTAAACGGGAACAGGGAGGCATTGCGGTGCGTGCTGCTGTTCTCGCTACTCTGCTGCGCGACAAGGAAATCGGTAACCAAGGGTACGTTCCTTTGGCGCCATACCTCCAGAAGAACAAGCAGCTCTCCATTCTTCAAGAGAATGGTGACATGGTTCTCCGTTTTCAATCCCCATAGCGTGATTCGGAAGTCCTTGCTTGTGTATATGCGAGCGGGGGCTTTCCTGTTTTTCAGACGAATAGATGGGGGGATATCGACAACACTAACTTGTACGAAATCTAACGACGGTACAAGGAAGGCAGCCTGATGAAAAAAGTACTTCTCTTCCTGATTGACTCCATGATGCCACAAGTGCTGGAACGGTGCATCGCTCTGAAGAAAGCTCCGGGACTGCAGTTCTTTATGGAACGAGGACAGTACATTCCCGACTGTGTCACCGTGTTTCCCACGATGACGGCGTCCATCGACTGCTCGCTGGTTACGGGCGTCTATCCCGACCAGCATCAGGTACCCGGTCTTGTCTGGTACGATCCGGAGACGAAAGAAATCGTCAACTATATAAACGGCGCAGCGCAAGTTTTAAAGATCGGTCTTGAACAGTGTGCAACCAACGTACTGTTCGACTTGAACGAACGACATCTCAGCAAAGAGGTGAAAACCATCCACGAAGAACTGGAAGAGAGTGGATTGGTGTCTGGTTCCATCAATGTGATCGCCCATCGAGGCCATAAACGTCATAAAGTTCAACTGCCTGTGGCGTTACAGGCAGCGACCCGCTTTAAGCGGCAAGTAAAAGTGAGCGGCCCTACCATTATGAGCTTGGGTACACTGGTGAAGCCGGACATTTTTCGTCCAATTACCTGGAACTGGTCCCAGACCTTGCAGTCCAGTTACGGGATTAACGATGCGTATGCAATTGATGTGCTGATTGAGGTGGTAAGGAGCGGTAAGCAGCCCGACTTTTCCTTAGTCTACCTGCCTGACAATGACCACAAACTTCACCGTTCGCCCGGAGAAGCAGTTGAGCATCTGGCCGAAGTGGATCAGCAGCTTGTCCGCTTTTTAAACAGCTACGCTTCCTGGGAAGAGGTCCTGGAGCAAAACGTTTGCCTGTTTATCAGCGATCACGGGCAAACGGTAATTGGAGACTCACAGGAGCACAACATTCCCCTTGAAGAATTGCTGAACGAATTCTCCATTCACCGGCTGGGGACCGAGGTATCGAAGGAGCACGATGTCGTCATTTGCAACAACGAGCGAATGGCGTACCTGTACCCTGTGCACGAGGAGAAAATGACCGCATTGATCTCTGCGCTTGTCAAAGAGAAACGGATCGATCTGATTGCATGGAAAGAAGGAGCAAAGATTGCGGTGAGAAAAGGGGGGACAGAACAGACGCTGCGCTTTTGGAAGGGGAGGAGCTATCGGGACCCATACGGCGCAGACTGGGATGCGGAGGGTGATTTTCAAGTACTGGGGGTCCATCTCAACGACCGCGAACTTACATTTGATGCGTATCCGGATGCATTCTCCCGCCTGTACGGGGCTTTGTTTTCCCAGAAGGCAGCAGTTGTCGCCATTACCGCCGCCCCCGGTTTTGAATTCATCTCCGAGAGTGCTCCAACACATCTCGGCGGAGGCAGTCACGGTTCCCTGCACAAACAGGACTCACTCATTCCGCTTTTGGTAGCAGGCACTGCTCGGCTGTTCCCCACTCCTGCTCGCCTGATTGACGTGAAGTCGTTCATTCTGCAGGAACTTGCCGTTCAGACAGTTCCAGTGTAGCAGCCAACGGCACGTGATCGGACCAACGTACGTCGATCAACTGATAGGTACCGACCCGCCAATGTCGTGAGGCGAATAGATAATCGATGCGGCGGCGAAACGAGGGAAGAGTTGGCAGCAGATGATTGCAGGTGATCCTGGCGCAGTCTGTGAGAATCGGCTGAAATGAAGCTGACGTCGTATTGAAGTCACCGACGAGGATCAGCGGATGATTTTGCTGCTTCTTGGCCAGGGTCATCAACATATCTATCTGTTCGAGACGGCTGACCTGGTTCAAACTCAAATGCGTAACCCAGGTGTCAAACTCCGTTCCCTTCCACAGGAGCGTTGATTGAAGCAGGCATCGCTTTTCCTTTTTGGCAGGGAGGGAGAGAGTGCGGGAGCGAAGGATCGGAAGACGGGTTAACAGTGCATTGCCGTATGTGCCGTCGGCAATGCGAATCGACGGCGCAAAGATGGAGTGATACTGCAGCGCACCTGCCAGATAATCGGCTTGGTAGCCGTACTTGCTGTTTTGGTGCACTTCCTGCAGACCGATCACGTCCGCCTGCAATTCACCCAGGGTTCGGGCCATCTGCTGCAAGCGATTTCGCCAAAACAGGTCTCTGCCGCTGTGGATGTTGTAGCTGACGATGCGAAGCATGCTTTTCCTCCGCTTTCTGGAATCAATCATGTCTTAGTATGGTCAATGATTCCAGTTGCCTACTCGTACAATCGTATGATAGATTCTCTTTCGGTGAATACCTGTAAATTATCTATAATTTCCTGTTGCATTATGTTTTAGCCTATGCTATATTAAAAAACGTCGCCTCTGATCTAGGTAACTGCGAAATGAAAGGAATAGTTCCTTGAAAACCAGATAGAATCAACATGTCATTCAAGCTTGTGTTTAACTTGAAGTCAGTTTCAACAAACTTTATTGGAGAGTTTGATCCTGGCTCAGGACGAACGCTGGCGGCGTGCCTAATACATGCAAGTCGAGCGAGTCCCT
>NZ_JBIYSM020000056.1:0-19786 GCF_044759095.2 Brevibacillus soli | reverse complement strand
GGATTGGTTCAGGGAGAAGGGTATCCCACAATGTGATTTGCTCGTTACGAAGTTTTAACATAATCGCTCACCTCAAATAGGATTTTCGAGGAGCACTGTTGAATTTCTTTATGAAGAAAGGAATTCAGTCCCTCTTTTTGGATGTATTGCCTCGTCAACAACTACTTCCATTTAGAGAGCTGAATTCCTTTTGTTTTTGACTTACCCCAGGAATTTTTCAGGGGAAACTAGCTAACGCCGAGTGGGTCGAGGATAGCTAATGCCGGGTGGGTTTTCTTATCGTGTAGGAAAGTTTAAGGGCTTCACCGTGTGAAAGCGCCCTGAAATAAACTTTCCGGAACGCATAAAAAGTTTCCTCTAACGAAGAACCAGCTTCTTCGAGAGGGCTTCAATCAAAGCTTTTTTTAATTCTTAAACAATAAAGTTTACAAACTGGAAATCATTATATATACTTATTATACAAATAAGTTTTAAAAGGAGTTGTTGCCATGATCCGTTTAAGCTGGAAACAACGCTTGCATACCATTTTTGCCGGAAAATTGCTGGGTCAGGACTTTCACGCTGATGAAGGATACGTAACTCAACTGCTTGAGCTCGGTCAAAGCGAAGCGATTACGGAATTTGATCAAGCGCTGAACGAGACCATCATTCACTTCTGATCCATGGGATGCGCCTCCAAACTGGCAAATACGTCCGCTTTTCCGCTACAATGAGGAAAAGCACGGTACGAGCGAGGGAGCAAACCGATGAGTCAAAGACAGTGGATGGAATACAACGTGGCCGAGGAAGATGCCGGGAAGACGGTGGAGCAGATCGTTCGGGAAAAAATGGGCGTGTCAGGACGCATGCTTCAGCGGCTTACACGAAGCAAAGGAATCCAACTCAACCGCAAGCCTCCCTTTCTCAAGCGGCAGGTAAAGCCGGGCGACAGGGTGTCGATTCGCATCGCGGACCAGACGCCGCAAACCGGGCAGGCTGCGGAAGCAATTCATATCCCTTTGGAAATTCTTTATGAAGACGACCATCTGGTGGTGGTAAACAAACCTGCCGGCATGCTGGTCCACCCGGTAGGCCCCGGGGAAACCAATACGCTCGTCCATGCGCTGACCGGTGTACATCCGGTGCACCGATTGGATAAGCACACCACGGGGGCTGTGCTGCTTGCCAAAAGCAGCTACGGCCACCAACTGGCGGACCGCCTGCTGCGGGAGGGAGGCATACACCGCGAGTACACGGCGGTGGTATGCGGAAAGCTGGAGCGGGAGCGGGGAACCATAGACGCACCGATTGGGCGCGACCCTCGCCATCCGACGAAACGTCAGGTATCGGAAAGGGGCGACACAGCGATTACGCATTTCGAGGTAGTGGCCCGGTCAGAACGCTCTTCACTGGTTCGCATTCGCCTGGAGACCGGCCGGACCCATCAGATTCGCGTCCATTTTCAGCACATCGGTCACCCGTTGGCAGGGGATACGATGTACGGGGGCAGAAAAATGGGATTTTCCCGGCAAGCCCTGCACGCCCGAATGCTCTCGTTTGCCCATCCGCTGAACGGACAACCGATTGTGGCAGAGGCACCGCTGCCCGATGACATGAAGCGATTCATCCGGGACGAATACAAGCTTGACGACGAAAAGCCGCTGTGAGCGGATCAGGGTGTGTCGAGAAAGTTATCATGATTACGAGAGGCGGTTTTTCCACCTACGCTCCGTACTTCGCCCTGCAGGTCAGAAAATCTGTCCGCTTGCGACGATCCGCAGGGGCAGCGCTAAAGTAGCGTCAATACAGCCACTTGGAAAGTGTTTGGGGCCCCGCCCGGCGAAGCGTTAGCTAAAGTCGGCTGGGTTTTCTTGTGTACACGAGTTCAGGCATGAAAACGCTTAGAAAAAATTTACAATGAAAAACGCATGCAAGCATTTACATGCATCCAGTATATGGATATAATCAGTTTGCAAAAAATACCAAATGACAGCAAGTACTTGCATGGGTTGGAGGTACGATCATGGATAAGCCAAAGGGAACACCGTCGCAGGAAGGGAAAGGAGATGAACTGGAAACCCGCAGTCGCATCTTGTCGGCGGCTCGTCAACTGATGGCACAGAAGGGATACAAGGGAGCGACTACACGAAAAATTTCCGAACTGGCCGGCGTCAATGAAGTCACCATTTTCCGTCATTTTAAAAACAAGGAACGGATATTGCTGGAGCTGTTGGAGGAACTGACTGACATACGTCCCCTCTTGGAGAGAAAGAAGCACGACGAGTTTGCCAGCGTAAAGGAAATGCTGACTGACTTTGCGCGGTCTTATTACGAGTTGTTGGTAGAGCGCAAGGAAATTCTGATGATTTGCATGATGGAAGCGGACGATAACCCGGAAGTGATCCGACTGTTCAGCCGCATTTCGATGACAGCCGTGGAGGTCTTGGCTGAGAAACTGGAGGCTCTGCATCGAGACGGAAAATTGCCGAAAGGAGACTTTTTTACGGCGGCCATGATGTTTGTCTCCACCTTCTTCTACACGTTTATGGGCAAGCACCGCGTCAAAGTAGAAGGCATCGATATGGAATATTTGTTTACCCACGCAACGGAAATTTTGCTGCGCGGAATTGAACCGTTGTGAAATTTTGAAAAAGTGGGAATCGTATTACTCCCATGAATATGGAATCGCTATTTGAGAATGGAGCGGAACGTACAATGAACAAAAAATGGCTTGCTTCAGCACTGGTTTTAGGTCTGTTGGCAACGACCGCATGCAGCAACAAGGAGCCTGCGGCGGCCTCGGCGGTGGAGACGAAAAAAGTGGAAGTGGCACAGGTTAAAAGGGAACAAGCGGTCAGTGTATCGGAACTGTCGGGAACGCTGCTGCCGTATGAGGAAGCGCTTATCTCCTTCGAGGTGGCAGGGCGCGTCGTAGAGCTGAACAGCAACGAAGGGGACAACGTCAAAGCGGGGGATGTGCTGGCGCGGCTCGACTCCAGCGACTACTCCCTGCAGTACGCAAGGGCCAATACATCCGTGGAGCAGACCAGTGCCCAGATGGAAAAAGTGAACAACGGGGCACGCCAACAGGAGCTGATTCAAGCCAAGCTGCTTGTTGACAAAGCGACGATTGGTTTTCAAAAGGCGCAGGAGGATTTCAAACGAAAAGAGGCGTTGTTCAAGCAAAATGCCATTTCCCAGGTGGAGTTTGACAATGCCAAGGACCAGCTTGACCTCGCTCAAAAGGATTTGCTGAACGCTCAGCAGGCTTACTCGCTCACGGTCCAGGGAGCGCGCAGTGAAGACCGCCAGCTGAATCGCGCGAGCTATGACCAGGCCGTCATTTCCAAGGAAATGGCAGCTCTGACGCTTGCCAAAACCCAGCTGCGCTCTCCCATCAGCGGGACAATCATCTCCAAGCTTTCTTCAGCCGGTTCGCTTGTCGGGGTTGGTACGCCTGTTTACCGCGTGGGCAACATTGACACATTGAAAGTCGTCCTGCCGGTTCCTGACCGGGACATTGCCTCCTGGAAGGAAGGAGAGACCGTGAGCCTCGAGCTGTACGGTCAAAAACGGGAAGGGAAAGTAGTCAAAATTTACCCTGCAACCAACCTAAGTACGGGTACAATCGGCGTGGAAGTGAACATCTCCAATCCAAAACACGACTGGTTTGCCGGTCAGGTCGTAAAAGCGACCAAAACCATTCAGGGAAAAGCGGGCATTTACGTGCCGATTGAAGCGGTCATCAGCCGCGGCCAAGCAAATGCGCACGTCTTTCTGTCAGTGGGCGGCAAAGCGGTGAAAACGCCGGTCACGGTCGGTGCGATCATCAACAATAAACTGGAAATTCAATCCGGCCTGAAAGAAGGAGACCAACTGATCGTCAAAGGCGTCGACCGACTGTTTGACGGCGATGCCATTGAGCACGCAGGGGGTACCCAACCGTGATTGAATACATCGTCCGCAAGCGCAAAATTACCCTTTTGTTCTTCATCATGGTGGTGCTCGTCGGCTTCCTCAGCTTTTTTCAGCTGCCCAAGCAAGAGTCGCCTGACATCATCATCAACATCGCGACTGTGACGACGGTTTACCCCGGTGCATCGCCGGAAAAGGTGGAGCAGACGGTCACAAAAAAGCTGGAGGAGAAGATTAACGAGCTGCAGGGCTTGAAATACATTTCCTCTTCCTCCAGCCTGGGTGTTTCCGTCATCATTGTCGAGACCAAGAGCGGCATCGATCCGAAGCAAAAATTTGATGAGCTGCGGAAAAAGGTGAAGGATGCGGAGGCGGAACTGCCTGCCGAGGCGAAGCAGCCCATCATCAACGACGACCTGAACCGGACCTTCGTACAGACCCTGACCATTACCGCGGATACCCGCGAGCAGATTTACAGCTTGCGCAGCATGCTGAAGTCCTGGAAGGATCAGCTGCGAACCATCCCCAACGTGGCCGACGTAAGCATCGAAGGCTTGCCGGAACAGGAAGTGCGCATCGATGTAGACACGCAAAAACTGAATCAGTACGGTTTGTCCTGGGGCCAGGTGATGATGGCGGTCAAAAACGAAAACGAACGCATCCCGTTGGGAGATCTGACGGCCGACAGCCGCACCTACCAGCTGAAAATAGCCGAGAACTACAACGTTGACGAGCTGAACAATCTGATCATTTCCCGTACGCGCGACGGTTACCCGATTTACCTGAAGGACATTGGTACGGTGACGCTGACCACGGAGCAAATCAAATCCTATTCCTATTACAACGGGAAGCCGTCCGTCTCGCTAAGCATCAACGCCGAAACAGGCAGTGATGTGCCTTCGCTGCAGAGCCGCGTCGATGAGATGATGAAGACGCTGGAAAAATCCCTCCCGAACTGGGCGGAAAAGCACTCCATCTTCACGCAAAACGAGCGGGTGGAAGAGCTGTTCTCCGACCTCTCGCGGGAGATGACGATTGCCGTCATTTCCGTTCTGATCGTATGTACGCTGGGATTGAACCTGATTACCTCGTTTGTGGTAGCGCTGGCCATTCCCATTTCGCTTGCGGTTGGTCTTCTGTTCCTGCCGTCTCTCGGAATTACGTTGAACATGATCTCCGTGGTGGCCCTGATCATCGTGCTGGGGATTCTTGTGGACGATGCGGTGGTAGTAAACGACAATATCGAACGCAGGCTTTCCGTGCTGCGGGAGCGCCCTTTCCAGGCAGCGGTAAACGGGGCAAAGGAAGTCTCCATCTCCATTCTGACGGCCACGTTGGCCACGATTGCCTCGTTTGCTCCGTTGATGTTTTTAGACGGGAACGCAGGGCAGTTTATTAAACCGATCCCGGTGATTATCTCCCTTACCATGCTGGCCTCGATGATCATGTCGCTGACGATCATTCCGATTTTCCGTCAGTGGCATGAGCAGCGTTCGCAAAAAAGTGCGGACGGCTACAGAAAACCGGCCGGTCTATTGGGGAAACAACTGACGCAACTGACGAAATGGTACGCCAATAACCTGATGCCGCGCATCCTGAAACGGCCGCTGCTGTCGGGCATGATCGGCGTACTGATCGGTACCGCAGCCTACGGGTTGATCCCAATGACGCCCATTCAGCTCTTTCCCAATGACGACCGGGAAGAGTTCCTGGTGAATATCCGGTTGCCGGTGGGCAGCAGCATAGAGGAAACGAATCGCGTGGTAACAGGTGTCTCCGACTGGATATTGAAGCAGCCGGGCATCACCTCCGTAGCAGCATATGCGGGAGGGAGCGCACCGAAAATGTTCGGAGGGGACACGGGTGCCGGTTCCGGCATTACCGTCGGTCAGCTTGTGGTGATGTTCGACAAGCATAAAGCGAACATTACCGACATGATCGATCCGTGGCGGGAAGAATTCAAGAAAATGTACCCGGAAGCAAGCGTGCTTCCGAAGCAATTGGAGGCCGGTCCGCCTGTAGGCAAGCCAGTGGTGATTCGTGTTTACGGGGAAGACATTGAAACGCTCCGCACCCTCTCTGAGCAGATCAAAGACCGTGTGGCAAAAATTCCCGGTACGTACGACGTGCAGGATGACTTCGGCATTGAACGGTACACACTGGAGTTCGTCGTCAATAAAGAGCTGATGGAGCAAAAATTGGTCAACTACACCGAGCTATCCCGCACGCTCCGGCTGATGAGTGAGGGGATTACTGTCAGCGAATTTGACAACGGCACCGACTTGATTGACATGAAGATGTATCTGCAAAAAGGGCAGGAAGACCCGTCCGTGATCTTTCAGCGCCTGACGGTAGCCAATGCCCGCGGAGAGCAAATCCCCCTGGCGCAGCTGGCGGAAATCAAGCCTACATTCAGTACGCAGTCAATTCCGCACCGTGATTTGTCCCGTGCCGTCACGATCTCCAGCGACGTCAAAGACCGGACGGCTACGGAAGTGATGAACGAAGTGAAGCCGATTCTGGGGGAAATCTCCTTCCCTGAAGGATACCGCTGGGAAATCGGCGGGGAGACTTCCGAACAAACGGATATTTTCATCGACATGGGTAAGCTGTCCATCGTAGTCGTGTTCCTGATCCTGATCCTGATTGCCATGCAGTTTTACTCGCTGACCATTCCGGTGCTGGTGATGAGCACGGTGTACCTGGCTGCTGCGGGCGGTTTGATCGGTTTGTTTCTTACGCAGACACCGCTCGGCTTTATGACGATGATGGGTGTGATCTCCCTTTCCGGTATCGTCGTTCGGAACGGTATCGTGTTAATTGAGTTTATTGAAGAAGCCCGCCATGCCGGTACGGAGTTGAAGCAGGCCGTCATCCAGGCTGGTGAGGCTCGCTTGCGTCCCATCCTGCTGACGACCATGACGGCTGTAGCTGGTCTGACGCCGTTGGCCATTACGGGTGACGTCCTGTTCAAACCGCTGGCGGTTACGATCATCTTCGGTTTGATCTTCTCGACCATGCTGACGCTGATCATCGTTCCGTCCTTTTATACCGTTTTGACTGTGCGCAAACTGAAAAAACGGGCGAAAAAGGCGGCCAAACGCCCTGATTTGTACGGTCCAGAAGCGGACTTGACCACGTAAGAAAAGAGCATCCCTTTACAAAAGAACAGCCCTGGTTCGGTCCTCATCTGAACCAAGGCTGTTTTCGTCATGGAGAAAAGAATGTATACTTTGTATTATTTTTAGTATAGTATGTTAATTGTGATATGGAACTTATTGTAAATGGGGCGATAACGATGGCCGGGAGTGTTTTTCAAAACAAATGGTTCGTTCTCTACTTTCTCACCTCTTGTGCTTCGCAAATCGGTACGCAAGTGTATCGTTTAGCCATTCCGTGGCTCGTCCTGGAGATGACCGATTCCGTTGTTTCCATGAGCGCGATGTTCGTCGTGGAAACGGCGCCATTTATCCTTCTGGGGCCGATTCTGGGTGTATTCATCGACCGGTTTGACCGGCGAAGAATCATGATTGTTTCTGATTTTGCCAGAGCGGTATTGGTTTCGATCATCCCGGTTCTGGCAGCGCTGGGTTATTTGGAGTTGTGGCACTTGTATCTGATCGGGTTCGCGCTCAGCATTTTCTCGATCTTGTTTGATTTGGTTGTGGACTTTAGCTTGCTGCCAAATTTGGTGGAAAAAACGCAGTTGACTGCTGCCAACTCTGTGAAAATGTCCATCCAAAGCTTGTCCAGTTTGCTAGGGCCGGCAGTGGCAGGTGCAACCATCGCGATGGCAGGGGCAAAGAATGCTTTCATCATAGATGCAGCCTCCTATTTTTTGACACTCCTCTTTGTTTTCCTGTTACCGGTGAATTTGGGAGGGAACGAACCGACGAACATCCGGAAGCTCACAGTTGCAACAGTGGTTTCGGATATGAAAAACGGCTTTGCCTTTCTTGCACGTTCACCCATTCTGCGAGTGCTGATTGCAAACAGCTTTTTGGTAAATTTGGCACTGGGGGCGTTATTCACAGTGATGACCTACCGGTTGGGCCATGAGCTTCAGCTCAGCTCATTTATTGTAGGAAGTGTCTACTCCATACTCGGAGGCATGGCACTGCTTGGTTCTCTCCTTGCCCCGTATTTGCTTCGAATCATGCCACTGGGACGCTCACTCGCATTCGCCTACCTCATCGCATTTGCAGGGATTGTCCTGCTTGCCGCGGTACCCGATTGGAGGATTGCCTTGTTTGGGTATGGCTTGATAAATGCGGCCATGTCCATATCGAATATTTATACGTTCACCATCCGTCAACGTGAGATTCCGGCGGAGTATATCGGACGTGTAAATGCGACATATCGGATGTTTTTGGTACTGGCATTTCCTTTTTCCGCTGCCGTGTTGGGAGGATTGGCAAACAGCTTCGGAGCCAAAGCTGCCTTTATCTGCTCGGCGATCATCATGACAGTGGTTGTCTCCTTTACCTTCCTTTCTTCCATTCCGCGTTACAAAGAAAAAAGAGAAACAGTGGAAACCGTCTCCCCGCAAACGTAGGATCCCCCCTCACTTCCATATGGGAGGAGCCTTTTGATATGATATAATTCTCGTATAGACAGGAAAAGTGTGGAACCGGAAAGGAGTGTCCCAGATGCAACAGCCCAAGCTTCTCAGTGAAGAAAAGGTATTTAAAGACCCGGTGCACCGCTATGTGCACGTGCGGGATGAGCTGATCTGGGATTTGATCAATTCCCCTGAGTTTCAACGACTTCGACGGATCAAACAGCTGGGAACCAGCTATTTCACGTTCCACGGAGGGGAGCACAGCCGCTTTAACCACTCGCTCGGCGTCTACGAGGTGATGCGTCGGATTCTGGAGACGTTTGAAGGACGCATTCATTTGACGTATGAGGAAAAACTGCTCTGCATGTGTGCGGCTCTTTTGCACGACGTCGGCCACGGCCCGTTTTCCCATTCCTTCGAAAAGGTGTTCCGCTTTCACCATGAGGATTGGACGCGGGCCATTTTAACCGGGAATACGAAAATCAACGGGATCCTGAGCAGGATGGGTGACGACTTTCCGAAAAAGGTGGCGGAAGTCATCGCCAAAACCTACGACAACAAGCTGATAGTCAGCCTGATCTCCAGCCAGATAGATGCCGACCGGATGGATTATCTGCTGCGGGACGCCTATTACACCGGGGTGGGCTACGGCAACTTTGAGATTGAACGGATCTTGCGGGTCATGCGGCCGCACGAGGACGGCATCGTGTTTAAATACAGCGGCATGCACGCGGTTGAAGACTATATCATGTCCCGTTATCAAATGTATTGGCAAGTCTACTTCCATCCGGTAACACGCAGTGCGGAAGTGGTCCTTCGCAAGATTTTTCAGCGAGCCAAGTCCCTGTATGCCAGCGGGTATGCCTTTCAAATGGAGCCGGTCCAGCTTCTGCCGTTCTTTCGGGATAAGGTGGAGCTGAGCGATTATCTGGCGCTCGACGAGTCGGTTGTCTTTTTCTATCTGCAGCAATGGCGCCTGGAAGAAGACCCGATCCTGCATGATTTGTGCGCGCGATTTATCGACAGGAATTTGTTTAAATACGTCGAATATAACCCAAGGGATTTCCGCTTGTTGGCAGAGCTGAAAGATTTGTTCCAGATGGCGGGCATTGACCCGATGTATTATTTGGAAGTGGACACCACCTCAGATCTTCCGTATGATTTTTACCGTGCCAGCGAAGACGAAGAACGCATTCCGATCATGCTGCGCATGCCGGGGGGAGAGTTGGTGGAGCTGTCGCAGAAGTCGGAAATTGTTAAAGCGATTAGCGGGAAACGCCGATTTGACTATAAACTGTATTTTCCGTTGGATAAGGTACTTGCTTTGCCGGAGGACGTCTCCGGAAAGATTCGAGAACGCCTAGGAGTGATGGAAGATGCTTAAGCGTCACGCCAAAATCATACGCCTGATCGAGATTGCCGGCGAAGTGAGCGGTCGAAAAAAGCTGCAGAAGATGGTATACATAGCGAAACACTTAAACATCGACTTTGACGAGCGCTTTGAGTTTCACATGTACGGCCCGTATTCCGAAGAGCTCACGCTGCGCGTCGACGAGCTGTGCAATCTGGGGCTTTTGGATGAGCAGGTGGAAAGCAAGGGCGCCATTCAGATGTACCGCTATACCCTGAACGAGGAGGGACGGGACTTCCTTCGCTTCCACGACGTGGATTTCGGTCTCGGCGAGCGGGCGATTCGCCGTATGAATGAGGAGAACTCCCGGTTTCTTGAACTGGTTTCTACCATTTTGTATTTCAATCATCTTCCCTATGATGAGATGAAAGCGAAAATTTTTACCTTTAAAAGCAAGCAGCGTTACACCGAGGAGGAAATCGACAAAGGTTTGGCGTTTGTAGACGAGCTGCAAGCGTTGATGAATGCATAGAGAGGACAGACCGGTCAATTGTGACCGGTCTTTTTTTTGTCCCGGGAAGGCTTGGTAGGATGAGACTACCGATCCTTGAAAATTTCATTTTGATGATTCTGTGCCAACAAACAGCGAAAGGGATGGTTGGATGACTCAACTGGTACGAAAAAAGCGGCTGTGGTTGTCCGTCCTGTTGCTTTTCATAACCACAACTGCGGCCATGTTGCTGAACGACAGTCGGGCCGAGCTGATCTACGTGTACAGTGACAGCTGCGGTTACTGTGCCACCTTTACCCCGACATTTGAAAGGGTGGCAGCGGAGTATCCTGACGTCGATGTGAAACGGCTCAATATTGTAAAGAAGCCTGACTATACGGAAGCAAAGCAATGGGGGGCCGAAGTGACGCCCACGGTGTTTGTCGTACGCGGGGGAGATGTGGTGGACAAGCTGGAGGGAGACGTGCCGGCCAAAGCATTTCGCCGTTTTTTGCAAAAGAATCTGGCGGGACGGGACGAGGAATGAGAAAATAGGGAAAAATGAGAGATTTTTACAGGATGGGGGGAGAAACACATGAAAAAGAGGGCCTTTCTAGCTGGATGGTTTGCGTTCATTCTCGTTTTCAGCACTCTATTAGCTCCTCACGTTCTCGTGTCCGCCGTTCAGGCCGCACAGATTAGCGATTTTTCCAATCATCCGGCCAAAGCGGATATCGCGTTTGCCTTGAAAGAGGGATATATGTGGAACTATCCGGACGGGAAGTTCTACCCGGCTAATCAAATCCCGCAGGCGCAGTTTGTCGCCAGTCTGGCAGCCATTCGAGGCGTAAAGGAAACAGCGCCGGTTCCTAAGCTCCCGTCCGGCCATTGGGCAAAGGCAGTCTATGAACGGGCGCAAAAGGCAGGAATCCTGGCTGATGTCACAATTGACCCCAACAGACTGTTGACCAAGGAAGAGGTTGCAAAGCTGGTTTTTAATGCGTGGAAACCCTATCGAGGCGAGAAGCATAAGAATTACACGAATACCGGCGCGCTGATCACGTGGGGGTGGATGAAGCCCTATTTACCAGGACCGAAGTTTCGGGAGGATTTGCCCGTGACCCGCGGGGAGGCCGCGGAGATTTTGAGGTTTTTGTGGCAGGATAAGTGGCAGTTGGAGATGGGGGCTAGGTTACAACAGGAATTCCACAGCAGTTTAAAATTGGTAAATGGCGTCATTACTGGAAGAGTACCGAAGGCAGACAGGAATTTCATGGTCGATGTAACATTTGTGACAAAGGAAAATGGGCCATTGATTTACCGGAACGGGCAATCTTTTAACGTTGACTTAAAACAAGTCTCGTCTTTTACATTCTTTATTACGAATGCAAAAGACTCAAGTGATGCAGGGACTTACAGGTATGAAGGATTGCCGAGTATTAATCCTGTAAATCTTACGCAAAAATTTCATTGAGAGGCGAGGTTAAATGAAAATACTCGTTTCGACGCACAGAAGGTGGCTACTTTCTGTGCTTTGTTTTTCTCTCCTGATTTCTTTGATCGGAATGTTCCCCAACCTTGCAACCGCTGCTTTGCCCAACTTCCATGGCATATCTATTGGAACAATTGATAGAGATAAAGTGGTAGTTGGGAATTATCATAAGATAACTATCAACGATATCTCGGGACGATTAGGAGCGACTGTCGCAGAGATCAATGTGAACGGCGTCATGGATGGGCAACAGGTTCTCGCTTTTCACGATTTGGATGTGAAGGCAGACCGTGGTTGGTATTTTGCAGATGAAAGCGAATCACTATATTGGATTAGTCGATTTGGGGGAAATCCAAACTTTATTCTTGGTGGGGACGCAAATCTGTACAGTAAAACCGTAAGAAATCTATCAACTTTGGATACTTACCCGGCTTATAATGTAGCTGAACTTGTTGTAGCTTCAGGAGGTTTGGGTTTCACTATCGGAGACAACCTCGTCCCTGACGGAAACGGCGGATACATCTCCGTTGGCCACTTTCGCACCAGCCCGCAGCCGACAGGTGAAGTCAAAACAGACAAAACCGAATATCAGGTCAATGATAACGTGACCATCATGCCAAAAGCCTCGGACTACTCTTACTATGACCGGGGCGTTCTCATTTGGAACCTGTCCGTCATCAACATGACCACAGGGGATGGATATCAACAAATCCTTGCCAACAAGACCTTCAAAGATACGAGCGGCTATATCCCTCAGGTGGATGACGACAACGATCCGCCAGCTCCGCCGTTTCATTGGAACCAAACCTTCACCTATCGCCCGGAAAAGCCGGGGATCTATGAAGTTTCACTGACGATTACCGATTTGCATCATCGCTCGCGCCAAGGTTCATCGAGCATCAGTGTGTCCACCCCCTACACCTACCAGTTTACAGTGGGTGACGTTGAGCCCCCTCCGGACGACGGCGGAGGCGATCCGGGGCCAACTTGTGCGATAAGCTCCACAAATACGAAGCTGGATATCCGCATTGAAGAGGAAAACCATGATCGTGAACTGAGTGCCGAAGCGAGCGGGGGCGGGACCATTTCCGTTGAAAAATACGCTCACCTCATACTATCAGCGACCAAAGACGGAACCTACACCATGAACGGGACCGCACAACTGATGCCGGGCAGCGGCAGCAACCGAAAGATAGGGATTGCAGATGCACCTGGTTCGGGAACGTTTACGATCAAGTACGAGAGCGACGATAAAAGCGAGTGTTGGGTGAAGACGTTTGAAATTGAGACCGACCCCTCGTCTCCCAGATGTCCGATCGTTGAGCTGGAAGATTCGGTCGTAAGCAGTTCGGAAACGATCGAAATCACTGCAGGGGAAGTCTTGAACTTTCACTCAACCTATCGGACGGCGGACACCACAACGGAAGCAGCCGAGGTCGGATGGGAAGTGACAAAACCGGACGGGACCAAACTTCTTCTGCCTGTTAGAGAAGAGGAGAATCGAAAGGGAGGATATACGTGGAAACCGTATAACTCCAGCCATCTCACCCTGCCAACAAGCGGGTTCCCCCCAGCCTACACCGTTGCCTTTGATCAGCCGGGCGCAGCTTATCAACTCAGGCTTGTTTTCACAGCCACACTCTTTCAAGACATGAATTGCAACTGGGCTATCCAAATCAAAGTGCGGGATTCCAGCTGTACCATTGACGAACAAGACGCCATCACATTCAAGGTTTATGGAGAACCTCCTTCCGCCTATCCCCCCAGTGGAGCAAGTGTAAACAGCGACTTGCGTGAGGATATTTATTTTCATGCCTTTACGCCTGTCAGTAACGGCTACGACACGCACATGAGCTTTACGGCAAGCGTGACAGGAAGCTGGTATGTCGAGCTAAACGGGAAGAAGGTTTCGCTGGGTGGACAGGTGGCTGCCCATGATCGCTTTCACCTCATTCTTCCGCCAAACATCGACGGAGAAATCGGCCAGGTTGTAGAGCTCCTATTCATTTCGTCAAACGGGTGCGAACGCTCCATCTACTTTACCCTTCTGTCCGATCGCAAATGTTTTGATTTTAGCCTCACGACTGCGACCAGCGGGGAAATTATGAACGTCAGGCGTTCCGAGATCCTTCATTTGGAGCCGTCTGACCTTATCAACGGACAAAAGATAGAGCTGTTTACGGGGATTCTGACCGAGTTCTCACTGTACATCTATGATGAACAGACAGGCCAATACAGCAGAAAGTACAACGGAAAGACACTGAGCAGTTCAAGCGACGATCACAAGCATCATGACATCGTGATTCCCAAAGATCCAACTACCGGACAGGCAGTACAGGGCCTGTACAAAGTCTCTGTATTTGAAGAAGGATTTGCCGATTGCAACGGTGTCTTTTTCATACAGATGGGGCCGACATCGGGTGGAGCTGGCGAAAACCTGTTGATTGTCAAAAGCAGTTTTGCCATTTCGCCGAACCAGCCGCAACAGGCCGGATCAGACGCGACCATAACGTTTGAGGTCAAGAACGCAGGGAAGTTGACACATGATACGAAACTTGCCGTTCGTTGGGAAAGTGTCGCGACCGCCACCATCATGGATGTGAAGGCGTTCATGCCGGGAGAAACAAGAAAAATCACCGTTCCGACAAAGTACCCGACTGCATCGGAAAACTTTATCGCCAATATCAACCCGAACAAGGATCTTCCTGCCAACGAAACCGTTTGGACGGATAACCGGGCGGAGTGGCCCGTTTCGATTACCGGGGCTACCAGTGAAGTCGGGGGTGACATTGATGCCGGGCAGATGAAACTCAATGTGTACGACTCGGACAATCGGTTGCTGACAAGCACGGCAGACGGGGTGTGGGAGCGGGAACCGGCCAGAATCGAGGTAATCATTGACCAGGCGAAGATCGATGCAGCGTTTGTGCTCATCGACGCTGCGATCAACAAAGCGATCGGGGACAGGAAAACCGAATTTCTCAACAAGTATCCGTCGCCTGACTACGAAAACGTCGAGGTAACCCCTTCCCCTCTCGATTGGAGGAGCAAAACCAGTCCGCAAACCCAGTGGCCGGCTTCTGTCGAGCTTTCCGTGCGCGGACCCGGTGGAAACAAAGCGTATCCTCTCAATCCGAAGGCGCAAATCCAATCGGTGCTCTACACCGATACCAGTGTGCCTACGCAGACAACGTGGCAGCTGCGGCTGCAGGGACAATCCTACGAGGTGACGGCAAGCGAGTTTTCCATCCAAGTGCCCTACACGGTCCAGTTTGCCGTAAGCTACGAGAAGTGCGAGATGAAAAGTCCCGGTGTAGATCCTGATTCGGGGGAACAACTGCCGCCGGAGAAAACATGTACGCCCGGAACGGATTCCGACAACATTTCCGGCACCTTTGCCATTCAGGTGAAAGGAGACCAGACCCGGTTCGAAGTGTTTGAGCCCAATGCCAAGGGAATGCTTCAGCACACAGCGGAGTGGGCTGAGTATCATGGCCGTGATCGCTATCGGAGTAGCCAGCCGAACGACTATTACGCCGGTGAACGTATCCTGACGCGAGTATTGCTGGAGCCGCGACATCGCCACCCGTTTAGCGGAAAGTATCCGACTGTGGCAGCCGCACAGGCGTGGATATCGGAAATCGGTCAGCGAAATACGCTTCTTCAGTCGGTTCTGTCTCTGAAGCAGTCTTCTCCCTTAATCTGGAACGGGCCGCATTACCAGGTGCCCAAATTAGGCAGCAGGGAGACGGGGGTAGACACGCCGTTCATGGGGGACAAGCAGCGGGGTTTCAAGAAGGATTCCAGCTACGCCGTCAACTTCTCTGTCCAATTCGGCTTTGGAGTGAGCAAAGGATTTTTGTTCCCTGACAAAACGGTTCTGGCTGGGCATGAACCTGCCGATTACCGTACACCCTTCCGAATCATCGCCAACGCCTGGGAACGGCAAGGGATCCGGAACCATACCACGAGATAAAATATTTTTGCAGACCCTCTCTGTCTTTTCTTACGGTAGAGAAAGAAAAGACGGAGGGGGTATTTTTGTGTGGAATACGGTCAAGCGGACGGCCAACCTGTTGTTGCTGCTCGTCCTCCTCATAACCAGCCTGGGGTCCACCGGATGGGCCAAGCAAACCAAGCCGTTTGTGGAGGAGCTTGTGAACCAGACAAGCAGTGACGGCCAATCAACGTTGGAGCAGCAGGCGAACGCTTTTGCCAAAAGAATTCCGGACGGCAAGAAACCGAAGGAATCCGACGCAGAGGCGGCGCCGGCTACATTCGAAGTAGAGCCCAACGATACCGTGAAGAAAGCGGATTGGTTGTTTGCATGGAAGGACGCGTACGGCAAAATAGGCAAAAACGGCGATGTGGATTACTGGAAGATAAAAGCGCCAGGTTCCGGTTCTCTGAAGATTTGGCTGGGACAAATTCCAAGTGGACAAAACTACGATTTGTACGTGTTCGACCAGGAGGAGAGGGAGCTGGGCAGGTCCGATCATAATGGCAGCGTGGATGAGCGGGTGGAAGGCATCGGGACGGAGAAAAACACATGGTACTACGTGATGGTTCGGGGAAAAGGAGACGCCTTCGACAAAAGAAACTACTACCGTCTCAAGGCAGAATTCCTTTCGCCTCACACGGAGATGAAGCCGGATGGATACGAACCGAACAATCAGATCCAAGACTCCCAAACGATAGAAAACCATCGTGTGATAGAGGCGAATGCGCACGCCCTGAGCGACGTAGATTTTTACCGCATCGACGTATCGCTCGCTTCTACGATCGATCTTTCATTGGCAAATATTCCCGAGGGAATGGACATGGATCTATACCTGTACGACAAACAACAGAAGCAGGTGGCAAAGTCGGAAAAAGCCAGGAATGCAGCCGAGCAAATCATCTACAACGGAGATCCGGGAACCTATTATATAAAGGTCGCACCCAGCAAACGGTCTGTGCTCACCGCCCATACCTACAAGCTGAATGTTCACGCGTACACGATTCCGGTTATTTTGATCCCGGGTATCGGCGGGTCGCGGCTTGCTGTAAAAGAGAACGGGCAGGTTTCGGAGGTGTGGTTGGGAGGTAATCTCGCTCTGGACATGTTAGAAGCTCGGCATCAAAGGGTTCTCGCATTAAGACCCAAAACTCCAGGCAGTATACAGGTTGTTCCGAAGACAGAGGGAATCGAGGTTTTTCCTGACCAGACCGATGATGGTTTTAGGGGAATCGAGTATCTGACAAGCAACGAATTACTGAGGCAAATGGCAGAACAGTATTATAGTATGTCACAGCATCTCCAACAGATCGGCTACGAAAAGCAAAAAACCCTTTTTGCTGTTGTGTATGATTGGCGATATAGCAATTCCGACAACACGAAAATCCTAAAGGATAAGATGAATGAAGCATTGGAAAAATCCCGTGCGAAGCAAGTTCAACTTGTGGCGCACAGCATGGGAGGGTTGTTAGTAAAGGAAACGCTTTTATCAAACCCGTCCTATCAATCAAAAACGAAGAGAATTATTTACATGGGCACTCCTTTTTTGGGTTCTCCGTTAAGCTACCAGGCAATAAAGTTTGGCTATAATTTTTCAATCCCCTTTTTTACAGAGAGTGGCCAAGCAATCGCTGAATATTCTCCAGCCGTATATGAGTTATTGCCTTCGAAAAAATATGTGGAAATACAACCGTTTCTACGGTTTTTCAGCAAAGGTGACAGTCGCCCTTTTTCGTATGAAGAGTTTTTAACGGATGATCGAGTTCGGTTGGAGTATCAGCCATTGGTACGTCTTTCGGCCAAACAACATGGCAAGTGGGATTCAAAAAAGATAAATCCGCCTCAATATATTGTAGTCGGACAGGGGCAGACCACGCTGTTAGGATACGAGTTTAACCACTCTCTCCAATTATTAATTCCCTTTTACGACCAAGCTGGAGGAGATGGTACAGTCCCTTTTATTAGCGCGAATTACAGCCAGTCGGATGTAAAGAAAAAGTATTATGTAAATGAGGGTCATTCCAGACTCATGCGCAATCCCCATGTAATTCAACAAGTGTCCCATCTCCTGTTGGGAATGGAGGATGTACAGACAGGAATCAGTGCGACTCCACAGAAGTCCCACTCTTATACCTATTACATGATTTACCGCGAGGATGGAGAACTGCCTGATATCACCGTGACGAAAGACGGCAAACCGATTCAACTATTGAAAGAAAATAAAGAAGAGTTAGACGGGCTTAGAGTGGAATACCATGGGAGCGTCATCGTCGTACATGTAACGGATGATCAAAAAATAAGGTTTTCTGCTGTCGAGAGATCTTCAATCGGAAGGAAATCAAAAATAATTGTGCAAAAATTTTCCTCTGACTTTTCGGAAAAGAATGGACCAACTGAGCTTCACTCGTATTGATCGGCAAAAGCTTGAGAGCCAGTATAAGGAGAAGGAACGATGTGGAATGATTTTTTCTCGCTTTTTCTAGTCTGCCTTGTTTTTTCTTGGTGGGGTGGAGGCAGCATCATTACTTTACTTGTATCCGCTTTTTTATATGCCACCGTAACGAAGAGGCTCTGGATACATGCCCTTGTATCCTTTCTGGGTACCTACCTTTACTATCACATTGTCACTGCAGACAGGGACGTGTTCATTGGATTTTCCATACCCCCGGTCATGACATTCTTCATGGCAGTTCACAGTGCATGGAGTGTTCCGTTACTGATCTGGCTTGGGAGTAAAGTAATGAGAGGAAAAGATAAAAACAGCCATGAGTAAAACCCGCTTCTCAAAGCGGGCCTACAACCTTCCTGGAGACTTCTTCACTTCAAAATCGGTCATGCTTTTGCGTTCGCCGCCAAGGTTGGCTTCGTAGTTGGAGGGCACGCCGGTTTGCAGGCCGACCATGCCTGGAGATGCGTCACCGGGCAGCGGGGTGGGGGGAGATTCCTTCCGCTTGGCTTCCACGATCTCGTCAACGACTTGGGCGGTTGCGGGATAAGGCTCCTGCAGCTGACGTTCCCGATTCAGTTGTACGTCCCGTTCACGGGGATGATTGTTCATCCGTCGCCACTCCCTTCCTCCCCCTAGTCTCTCCTGTGCGCGTCCATTCCATGTGAATGGGTTGTGGAAAATTGCACAGGCAACGGGTTTCAGGGTACAATATCATGAGGAGAACCTGTGCTGGAAAGGGTGTGTATTGTGGATATTTTCGATAACAAAAAGAGCAGCTTTACCATTATGAGCGGAAAAACGGACGTCCATGGGGGATATGGTCAGGGGGTGCTCGATTTGAGCGCCGTTTCCTCCGTGATCATAGACGGAGACGAAGCCTACATCGACATGGGAGCGCTCCATGCCAAAAGTGCCGTGGAAAAAGGCATCAAGTGGACGACCAACAAGGATGAGGTGCCAAACGGAAAACCGTACTGGCTGGTCTGGGTGACGGTTGACCGGAACGAAGCGGGACCTTATTATGCCGGTGTGACCGCTTGTTATATGGAGATCGACCGGGAAGCCCGTCGCGGCTATAAAATTCTCGCCGATCATGTGAACCGAATGGATTACTCCATGAAACGCCGCATCATGGTATCGGAGCTGGATGAGACCAGCAAAAAAGCGCTGAAAAAGCTGTTGATGGAACATAACCCGGCCATGTGGGAAAATTCCTCGGAGGAATTAAAGCAAGCACTGGCCTAAACTCTCCTGCAGGTTAAAAAATGAACGCTCTGTGAACAAATGATGAAATGAATTGTTCATGGATTTGAAGTCAGGTAAACTTAATTCTACAGTGTGCACACAACACTAGGTCAGCAAACAGGGAAAGATACCGTCGTCTTTCCCTGTTTGTCTTTTTTTAGTATATAAGCGTACTATGTCAAATACTTTTTTTACTCAATTTGGGTATAGCAAACACACCTAACGTAAAATTTGTTAAAAAATTACAATTAGCAACTGACAAGGGTACGTTATGGTATTTGTCAGCCCTTCTTGAAACTAAGAAGGT
>NZ_JBIYSM020000055.1:0-20752 GCF_044759095.2 Brevibacillus soli | reverse complement strand
AGGGACTCGCTCGACTTGCATGTATTAGGCACGCCGCCAGCGTTCGTCCTGAGCCAGGATCAAACTCTCCAATAAAGGTAGAAAGAAATTGATCAAGGTTCAAACATGTTTGCTTGGCTATTTAAAACGCTTCGCTGTTCAGTTTTCAAAGAGCATTAACTTTTTCACTCTCACTATCACCGACTCAGCGGCGACAATTCAATACTATATCAGGTTGCTTCCGAGAATTCAAGAGGAAATTTTTTATATGTTTCCGCTGCTCTCGAAGCGACAAAAAGGATCATAGCACGTATTGAACAACCTCTGCAACCTGAAATATTTTCCATATGAAAGCTGCTGCTCCAACTCTTTCGCCAAGTATAACAGGTACAGGCCGGCCAGATTTACGTAGGTACTGGTGTGCATGGCTTCATCGGCTAGCCCGCCGTTTGGCTGCTGCATCGAATACAGATACGCTTCCGCCTGACGAATTTTCGTACTGCCCACTCGATAGACTTGCTCGGCCAGTAAAAAGCAAAGGGTGGACAGGGTGTACGTTCCCTCCCACTGGCGAAATCGTCCGTCATCATTCATTTTCTCTGCCATAACCGCACGGGAAAGAGTAAACAGCGACGGTTCCCGCAGCAAATACGCCGACCACCCGTTGGCAAACCACCGTGCATAAGCCGGTCGCATCTCCGTTTTTCCGGAGGCGTCCAGCATAACGGCGTACAATCTCTCCTTCTTGTCATAGAACCGGATGAACTGCTTTTTCAAACGTTCGGCGCGAAGTTTCGCCTCTTTATCCCCGAACATCTCAGCGGCAGCAAGCAAACCGATATACGTCTCCGCATTATCGGCGGCGTACTTGACCCGATACGGCTGGAAGTCTGAAAGCGTCCAAGCCGTTTGTTCCCCTTTCAATTGATACGAACTCCAAAACAGACCGTCCACCGGATCAAGGTTATAGGTAAGCAGGAACTGATAGGCGCGCTTCGACGACTCACGCAGTTGTTCTCGCAGTGCGTGGTCTCCTGTTCGTTTGCTTATTTCATTCGCCACGTGGATAAAAAGAGCCATCGTCGTATCCACCCCGCGAATCGCAGCGAACTCACGATAGCTTTCAGGCAGCGCCGGCAGATACATGTCTCCCTTTTTCTGATAGGATAAATACCAGTCACCCTCGGGTGTTTGCACCTTCATCAACCAGCGGCAGCCGCGTTCTGCAGCCGCCAGGTAGTTCGTTCGCTTCGTGCGATCGTATGCGGCGATCAATCCCATCAAGGCATACAGCATGTTGGAATCGGTGTTGATGAACCCGGATTCATCCATCGCGCCATCGACGTTTTGCTGTTGCAAAATAAAGCGGGCAGCCCGCTCCAGCCGATTCACCAGTTCAGCCCGTCGGTATTCCAATCGCTGCTTTTGTTCATCCGCCAGTACAAGCGTTTCTCCTTGTCCCCATAAGATAACGGCCGCCAGCATTCCGGATAACCACTTTCGGCTGCGCATGCGATCACCTCCGTTCCGATAGCATCCCCCAAACAAAAGAAAACAGCCCCCGCAATGTTCACCGGGAGCTGCAACAGGTTAACTGGTTTTTCGCCACTTGGGCAGGTAGGTCAGCGTCAGAGCGCCTGCCAGCACCAAGCCTTTTACGATGTCTTGCGCGTAGTACGGCACGTTCAGCATCGTCAGCCCGTTCATCAGCACCCCCATCAGGATGGCACCGCAAAAGGTACCAAACGCATTGGGTTTGCCCTGACCGAAGATGGAAAAGCCGATAAACGCGGCAGCGACCGCATCCATCAACAACGGGGCACCGGCCATCACCTGCCCTGTTCCGATACGCGCCGCCAGTACGATGCCGCCGATGGAAGCAAACAGTGCGGACAACAGATAGGCCAAGGTGCGATAACGGTTAACGGGAATGCCGGAGAGACGGGCCGCTTCCAGGTTGCCGCCGGTCACATACAGGAATCGACCGTACCGGGTGTAAGTGAGAAACACATGGACGATCAGAATCGCCAATACCATTAAAATGACGGGAACCGGTACACCCCACAGTTTACCCTGGCCGATAAACAAGAACGAAGGAATAATGATGCCTGGCGCCGACGATCCGTCTGTCAACGGCATGTTGTTGTAGATGGAAAAGCCCTTTGTATAGCTGAGATGGATTCCCTGAAACACATACAGGGTAACCAGTGTCGCCAAAATGTCGGGAATCCGGACCTTGACGACCAGAAACGCGTTGACCAAACCGATCAACAAACCGACCAGAAGCGGAACGACAATGGCGACAAGCAGTTCCTGCCGGTACCAGACCATCAACGAGGCGGAAAGGACCGTGGAGACGCTTACTGCGGATCCGACTGACAGGTCAAATCCCCCCACGATCAGTGAAAACGTGACGCCGATCGCCACCAGTGTGACGATGGAGATCGAGCGCAAAATATCCGCCAAGTTGGCATAGCTTAAAAAGTTTTCATTGACAATGCTGAAAAACAGGATGACGCCCAGGATGGCCAACAGCGATCCGTACCGCTGCAAGACCGACCCTCTAGACGGTTTCGCTTTCTCATGCTGGAGAACAGCTTCCATTGCGATTCCCCCCACTTATATAGTACATCACGGTCTCAGCCGTTACCGATCCGTTCGTCCATTCAAAACGGTCCCACTCTTTCACGATTCGTCCGTCCTCCATGGCGACGACCCGGTCGGCTACGTTTAATGCCTCATCGATTTCGCTGGTAAAGTAAAGAATGCCTTTTTGTTCCTTGGCCAACTGCTGAATGAGGCGGAAGATGTCCTGTTTCGCTCCGACGTCGACTCCCTTGGTCGGTTCGTCGAACAAAAACACACTGGCATCGGTAAGCAGCCATTTGCCAATCGCCACTTTTTGCTGGTTGCCGCCGGAGAGGCGCCCCACCTGCAGCTGAAGACCGGCCGTTTTGATCCCGAGTCGGTCTACCATGGACTGTGCCGCCTTCTCTTCCTCGGGCGCTTTCACGAAACCGCACGTCGTGTAGCTGTGCAAATTGGCCAGAGTGAGATTGTCCTTAACCGATTCTTCCACGAAAATTCCTTGCTGACGTCTCTCTTCCGGAACCAGAACGATGCCCGCCTGAACGGAATCCAGCGGACTGCGGCAGAGAACTTCCCGGCCCCTGACAAAAATGGCGCCGCCGTCTTTGCGATCCGCCGCAAACAGGGCGCGGGAGACTTCCGTTTTACCCGCACCCACCAATCCCACAACCGCGACGATCTCCCCCGCTCGCAGCCGGATGTCAAACCGTTTTACCTTTTGCCCGACGTGAACCTGCTTGGCCTCAAAAATCACATCGCCAATCGGCACCTTCTCCTTGGGAAACTCCTCTGCAAAGCTTCTGCCCAGCATGGCGGCAATCACCTGGTCAGCATCTGTTGACGCCCGCTCCCGCTCCCAAACCTTACGACCGTCTCGCAGCACGGTAATCCGGTCGGCAATGCGAAATACCTCTGGCAGTCGGTGGGAAATGTAGACAATACCCAGCCCTTTTACCTTTAACGCTTCCATCAGCGTGAACAGGGCCTCCGTTTCCGACAGGCTGAGCGGAGCGGTCGGCTCGTCGAAGATGACGAACCGAACGTCCTGGACGATCGCCCGAGCCAGAAGAACGAGCTGTTTTTCTGCCAGCGTCAGCTCCTCTGCTGTGGCCTTAAGAGGCAGGGAAAACCCGCACCGGCGCACGATTTCTTCCGCCTGTACGACCGTCCGGCGCGGGGAAAACCACACTCGCTTTTGAGCTGCGCTGTGGTCCAACATGATATTTTCCGCCACGCTCAGGTAAGGGATCAGACCGGTGTCCACCTCCTGCTGAACCAGATGAATGCCGGCCTGCTTCGCTCCCCGCGGACTGTTGATGCTCACTTCCCGGCCATTGATGAATACGGATCCACTGCTTGCCTGCTCGGCGCCGGAGAGAATCTTCATCAACGTGCTTTTTCCCGCGCCGTTTGCGCCAAGAATGGCGTGAACCTCCCCGCCCCGCACAGTAAAGTCGACTCCGCGAAGGGCCTCAACTCCGCCGTAGCTTTTGCCAATTTGCTTCATTTCCAGTACGGAGGCCGTCATGCTTCTTCCTCCTCCCAACGGTTCATCTATTGTTTTGCTTTGCTTTCCAGAGCCGGCATCCACGAAGAGACGGCGGCGTCACTTCTGCCCCAGCCATCCACGTATTCACCCAGCTGCGTCATGTTTATCGGTGTATCAGGCAGCTTTTCTTTGGCTACCAGGTGCGGATCAAGCGAGAAGTACTTCGGTGTCGGCTCACCCGCGATCTTTTGATAGAGAAAACGGGTCTGCACCCGTCCGATGTCGGCTGGATCGGTTGCGGCGGACGCTTTCCACGGACTTTCTTTTTCTTGAATCATCTGCAGGTCTTCGTCGGAAAGATCGATTCCAAATACCTTGATCTCCGTGCGGCCGGCTGCCTTGATGGCGCGAACCGCTCCTTTGGCAAACTCGTCCCACGGAGCCCAAACTGCCGCAATGTCACCTTTGTTCGGATATTTTTTCAAGATCGCATCCATCTGCGCTTGCGTGTCCAGTGCGGTATTCGGCGTAGCGGAGCCGAAGCGGGCAATCTCCTTGATGTTGGGGTAACGCTTCAGGAAGATCTCGTATACGCGGTTGCGTTTCTCCATCGGTGCGAAACCGCCCACCCAGATGTAGACGATGTTCCCTTTGCCGTCGATGGATTGCGCCAGGTTTTTCAATCCCTGCCAGGCGAGGCTGTAGTCGTCCTGGTCAATCACCGTTACACCCTCTATCTGATCCAGATCGTTGTCAAAGGAAACAACGGGGATTCCTGCCTTTACGGCACGTTCCACGCCGTCTTGCAGCGCTTCGGCCCGGCCGTGATTAATGAGGATGCCGTCCACTTTTTGGTTGATCGCGGTATCGAGATGGGCCGCCATTTTGGCGAGGTCGCCGTCAGCGTTGTAGACGATCACTTCCCCGCCAAACTTGCCTACCTGATCCTTTACGCCCTGCAGATACTGAGCGGAAAACGTTCCGATGGAAAATTCGCTGACCAGCGCGATTTTTAATTTTTTGTCCACGGCACTTGGTATCGCCACAGAGGCCTTGGCCGATGCCGGCGCTGTGTTGGCCGGTTGCTGCGGAGCCGTTGCCGCCGGCTGGGAAGCAGGCTGTTGTGTCGGTTGCGCAGTAGGTGCAGGCGGCTGTTCGTTGGTGCAGCCTGTCAGCAAAACGGTACTGATGACGATCAGACTTACTCCTTTTTTGAACATGGTTGATTCCCCCAAAAAGATTCTTCTGGCGGAAGAACGACCGGAGAAAAAATAAATACCCCTTTCCCAGAGGAAAGAGGCTTCTTTATTCAAAGGGACACCTCTCTCATCTCTCAGGAATCGTTTCCTGCAGGAGTTAGCACCGTGCCTTATCAGTGAAAACACTGAAAACGGTCGGTTGCCGGGCTTCATCGGGCCAGTCCCTCAGCCTGCTCTCGATAAGAGTATCTATTTAATTCCGAGTTCTTCGCTCGAATTTATTTAGCAGTATCTTACATGCTCACTCAGGTGTTCGTCAATTATTTTTTTGAGAGTTCCAAATTAACCAGCTTTTCCTTCCATTCGTCCAGCGTCAGCGTACCCACCCAGCGGTCTTTAATCTTCCCGTCCGTTCCCACAAGAAAGGCTGTCGGGTACACTTCAATGCCGTAGTCCTCCACGACTTTCCCATCCCGGTCATACAGCACGCTTTGTTTCAGGGACTTGCCCAAAAGAAGCTGCTCCGCTTCCTTTGGATCGTCATTGGTTGTGTCGTTCACAAGGTAAAAGCGGAGATTTTTTCCGTTCTGGCGATACAGCTCATCCAACAGTACCAGTTCTTTTTGGCAGTGTGAGCTCCAGGAGGACCAAAACACGACCAGGGTTGGCTGGTGATGCGGACCGTTGAGGCCAACTGTCTGGTTGTTCTCGGCAGGCAGCTCAAATTTCGGCGCCAGATAACCGATATGAGGAAGGTCATTCCGCGGTTTGCGATTTTTAAATTTTTGCAGCCGTTCCACCGACACCTGCTGCTTTTCATCGACTTGTTTGTACACCCAGTATCCCGCTGACGTTACCGCAGCCACAAACGACGCTGCCAAAAGGGCTAGAATCCATTTCCACACGTGCATCGACCCCTGATCAAGAATTTTTTGTCAGTGTACCACACAAACATGAAAAAAGAATAAAAAAAGGATACATTCGGAACTTTCCGGTTATAGGTGTGAGATGAGAATGAGAGTGAGAATGAAAATCCTTATTGACGGAATTCCTTTCCGCCTTTATCATTAATAGTGGCCGGTATTTGATAATGATTATCATTTATGCGAGAAGGAGGATCCTGATGTTCGTACGCCTTATGCTGGCGCTTGTGCTTGTGCTTCTGCTGCCCTCCTCGGCTTTCGCATACTCCTACGGCGATCCCAATAAGGAGGAATTGGCGGAGACGTACAAAGAGATAGCCGCAAAGCTGCAAAAAAACCCGGCGGATTGGAACGGCGCCTATCAGGCGTTTGTCAGCCGCAAAAAGGAGATCGCTCTGGAGTTTGGCGACAAGACGGCACAGCAGCTGGAAGCAAACTTTGCGAATAAGCAAAAGGAGCTTGCTTTACATAACTACAAGGCAGTGCTGGTGATGAACATAGACCGCCGTCTCGACAATGCGGAAAAGCAGTTTGGTGACTACGCCAAGGCCAAGCTGCTTCTGGCAAAAGGAAGAGGAACACTCGACGTGCTGGCGCCCTACCTCAGCGATCACGCATCAAAAACCGCCTACACCGCATTTGACCATGCACTGAAGGCTTTGGGGAACCCCGGACTGTTCGGAGTGGGTACCGTTCCCTCCGACAAAAACGAGTTTGTAAAACAGACCGCATTGATCCGTTCTGCCTTGAAACCGTTATTTCAGCTGAAGTCGGCAAATCCGGGACCGGCTGCAGAGCCCACACCAAGCAAGAGCACCGCGCCGCAGGGACAATCGGCCAAACCGTCAGCATCAACCGCTGCTCCGGCGACTGCGACAAGCTCCAAGCCAGCTGCACAGGCGCCTCAGTCGACTCCTCGGCAGACAGGGACAGCCAAACCAGCTTCGGCAGCTTCCAACAGCTCGGCAACCCCAGCTTCCGGAGATAAACAGCCGGATACATCCACTGCAGCCGGACAGACTGCCGCCAGTCCGACGCCTGCGGCTGTGGCACAAAGCGAAACACCGCCGGCTTCTATGAAGTCAAGCCCCGCTCAGTCGGACACAAGCTCGCAGCAGTCTTCTGCCGCATCTGCTCAACCGGCAGCAGAACAAACTGTCGCGACAAAGGTGAACCCGTTGGTCACCCTCTCCGTCATCGGCGGACTGGCCATCGCCGTCGGCGCAGCCTTTTGGATTGCCAAACGAAAAGGACTTATCTAACCATTCATCTATAAACCAAGGAGTGAAATTCAACCATGAAAAAATTTGTTGTCGCCTCGATTGCCGCTGCCATGCTGCTTAGTCCGATTGCCGCTTATGCGGATACTGCTTCGAGCCAACCTGCTATAGCCGCAGCATTCAAACTGACGGCTGATACGTCCGTGCAAAAGGCAGACATACAAGCGTTTGCTGATATCAAGAAGCTGTTTGAAGCCCAAACCGTGGACATCGCAAAAGTAAAAGCGGCTTACATAACCAGCTTCCAGGCGAAGGTACAAGCGTTGATACCTGATACGGACGCGTTGATCATCGCTGTATTGGACGGCGCCGCCGCAGGCAAATACTCTGCACTGCAAGCAAAGCAAGCGGTTGACAAAGGCCTCCAGGGCTACTTTTACGCAGAGATCACCAACCTGACCAAGGTCGTGGCCAAAGACGCGCTCACGCAAGGCAAAAAGGACGCCGCCCGCGCTGCACTTGAGCAGGCCATTGAACTGTACGCAGGCTCTCTGCAGGCTACCGTAGGCAAACGCGATGCCTCTTTCAGCACAAGCATGCAGGAGCAGCTTGATGCCATCATCATTCCAAAGCTGTTGGAATCGGTGGAAAAAGGGGACGTGCTCCAGTACAACATCACTCGTCAAATGTTTGACAAAACCTTGATTAAAACGTTCCACCTGGCGAACATCACCTACGCGAAAAAAGTTCCCGAGCTCGCGAAAACAAAGCCGGAAGACGCCAAAGTAGGTTTGACGGAGGGCTACTTCTTCTACCTGCCGATCTACAATTCCATGTCCGGCGGCCACAAGGCTTCCGCTGACGCGATCAAGGCCGCTTTTGAGTCCGGCGACGTGTCCAAACTGAGCGAAGCCGCAATCAAGGAAGCGTTCCTCAAAACGCTGACCGCCAAGCTCTCCGGCTACGTCGATAAAGTGCTGACCGCTGATTGGTCCGTAAAGGCCAATCACGAGAAAGCAATGGAACAAGCGATGGAAGGCAACATGTTCCTGTCGGTCATGGAAGTGCTGCTGACTGAAAAACTGGGCAAAGACGCCTATGCCGCCCTCACCATGGACGCACAGAAGTATTTCGAAGCCGTACAGGCAGCTGACAAGGCCGCTGCCACCGCCCGCATCATGCCCGTATTGAAAGCGCTGAGCGCGCTGAACGGCATTTCTTTCAAGGCGGGCGACTCCACTCTGCTGGTAAACGGCAAGACCGTGAAAATCGACGTTCCTTCCTTTATCAAAAACGGACGCACACTGGTTCCGGCACGTGCCCTCGCGGAAGCGCTTGGCGGAAAGATTGACGCAGTGAAAGTCGGTACGCAAATGAAGATCGTGATTGAAAAAGACGGTGCAACCATCGACTTTCTGATCGGTTCCAGGGAAATCAACAAGGACGGCAAAAAGCTGGAGTACACCTTTGATCAACCGGCTCTGATCAAAAACGGACGCACCTTCATCCCGCTCCGTGCCGTATCCCAGGTGCTTGGTCAAAAAGTGTTCTTCGACGCGGCAAACAAGACTGTCATCGTTCTGAACTAAACCAGCTTTACAAATTTGCATGATGGAATGACCTCTCTTTACTTAGAGAGGTCTTAGCACATGTTTGGAGGAGATACAGGTGGATTTGCAGGCGTTTCTGATCACCCTGCGGGAAGCGTTTGAAGCCCTGTTGATTATCGGCATCATTGTTACCTATCTGAACCGGGTAGGGGCGCAAAAATGGAACAAATGGGTGTGGTTCGGCTCTGCTCTGGCTTTGGTCGCCAGCTTTCTGGTTGCCCTCCTGTTCCAAGTGGTATTGACCGATTTTCGCATGATGGCGAGTGAAAACTATATGCGAATCGGAATGCTGTTTGTCTCTTCCCTGCTGTTGACGCACATGGCCGTCTGGATGTCGGGACAGCAAAAGGATATCCGCGGCGACATGCAGGAGAAGCTGGACAAAATCTTGACGGCAGGCAGCGTCGCCAATCTGATCGTGCACTCCTTTCTCGTCACCTTGCGGGAAGGAGTGGAAACCGTCTTCTTCTTTGCGGCGATCAGCGGCGGCGATATTCAAAAGGCGCTGACCAGCTGGGGGGCCTTGGCCGGACTGGTGTTGGCCGGTGTCCTCGCCTACTTTTTCTTCAACAGCAGCAAAAAAATGTCGCTCCGCACCTTCTTTACCGTCACCAAGGTGATGATTGTAATCATTGCCGCCGGCTTGTTCGCACAGGGCATCGGGGTGATGCAGGACTTGGGGCTGGTGGGCAGCATCTACCGTACGCCAGCCGGTGAGGTGGGCGAACTTTACAACTTGGCCTCCATCCTGCCGGAGCATCCTGTCGACGAGGAGCACTACATTCGCGATTACGGCGAGAAGCCGGTGTTCTCCGGAGACGTTGGCATTTTCCTGAAGGCCTTGCTGGGCTATACGCATAATCCGTCCGTGGAAGAATTCGTTTTTTACTGGCTGTACTATGTAGTGGTCTTCTTCCTGATCCGCTGGCGGACGGTGTCACAGCGCAAGCATCTTGCCTGCGCAGCCAACCCTCCTGCAGCCTGACTCCGTACGCAACTCGTTAAGCCGTGGCGATCCACGGCTTTTTTGGCAAGTTTGAAGGAGGCATGTTCGTTGCCGGACATCATGACCCGTTACCGGAACACGCTGTTTTTGTCGGCGCTCGTACTGTTTGCTTTCGCAATCCGCTTCCGGTTCGCCGGACAATACGCGGAAAGCTGGGACGCCGTCGACTTCGCACTCGCGCTTCAGCGCTTTGACATTTTTCACATGCAGCCTCATTTTCCCGGGTATCCACTCTATATTCTGACGGCCCACCTGTTTGCAAACGGAACCACAGACCCGGTGCAGGCGCTCACCTGCCTGTCCGTGTGCTTTGGCAGTCTGTCTGTCATTCCCTTTTACTCGCTGGCGAAGCGGCTGCTCCCCGATCAGCAGGCGGTCTGGATTGCCGTGCTGCTGTTTGTGACCAGCCCCCTGCTGGGACTTGCCCATGTTCAGCCCATGTCTGAAGCGCTGGGACTGTTCGCCGTTCTGCTGTACGTTTCGTTGCTGGCGTGCTCCCTGAACAGTAAAAAGCCGCTGGTCGAGTTATCTATGGGAGCGATATTGTTTGCGATCGTCCTGGGAATCCGGATCTCCTACTTTCCCGTTGGCCTGCTGCTGCTGTACCCGTTGGCGCGTCTGTATCGGCAGCGGAGCGGGCTGGGGCCGTTTCTGCTCCAGACTGTCGGCGCAGGCTGTCTGTTTCTGCTGGCACTTGCCGCATGGCTGCTGCCAACCGCCGCCACCGAGGGCGGGCTCGTCCCCTATTGGCAGCTGGGAAAAGCATTTACAGCCGGCCATTTCACCGAATGGGGCGGGACTTCGTTTTCCTCGGAGGCTGCATGGTGGGAGCGGCTTCAAACGCTCGTCTGGGACCGCCTGCTGGTAAACGGCCTCATTGGGGCAAGCAGTTTATCCGACGGTATACCGCTGCCTGTCTGGCTTTCCGCCAGCCTTCTTGCAGCCTTCCTCGTTCTGGGATGGGCGGGCGCAACAGACGCCTTCCGTCGAGGAGAAGCGTCTGTCCGCTGGTTTCTGCTGTTGGCTGTCGTCCCCTATGCGCTCTGGGTCTTCTTTGGTCAAAACAGCGAAAAAGCCCGTCATCTGCTGCCCCTGCTCCCGTGGCTGTACCTCCTGCTTGGCCGGGGCTGGGCGTATGTCAGAAGCAAATGGAGGGGGCCCGCTGGCGCTCTGGTCCTGCATTCTCTCACGGTATTGCTGCTCGTCTCTCTCCTTGTGCGCCAGTGGACAGTCCTGCAGCAGCATCTTTTTCCACCGCCGGCGCTGCAGCTTGTGACCTACGTGCAGCAGCACTTCCCCGCGGAAGGTACGATCATCTATACGTGGGAAGAGCAGCGGCTGTTTGACTACTACGCACCGGAGTACGATACGGAACGCTTGCGCAGTTTCGACTATTTCGCCCAGTCCTTGCAGCTGCGGGCCCCCTCGGTTTCCCGCGTGCTTGTGACGAACGCCGTGCTGGACGGCTTTGGTCCGGGTGTGCACTTGCCTGCGAATGAACTGGCACGTTTTAACGCCGATCCGTTCCTCTATCCCTCGTATCACACGGTCGTCCTGTATGAACTGTCGCCGCAGACGATTGAACGGATTGCCAGCGGGATGCTGCGCCCGTAACTCAGTTGAAGGGAAAGTCGAGCGGATGGCGGCCGAAGACGATCCAACGGCTGCGCTTTTTTCGCAGCTGGTAGATGCGGGAAAAACGGTCGTCCTGGTCAAATGCGAACCAGACAGCCACAGTGGCGCAGCGCGTCGATTTGGACAGCACCCTGACTCTTTGAATTGGCGGCGCCCCGATTCCGTCTCCGAGCGGGATTGCCAGTTTCCCGCCGATCCGTCGGAGCTGCAGGTTTTTGATCAAGCGCCTGGCCAGGCAGGGCGACATGCTCTTGGACAAAAAACGGCGAATTTTCCCCATGGAGTTAAACCTTACGGGCAGGAGGACGCCTCTGTCTCCAACCCGTTTTCTGGCGGAAAAGACGATGGTCCAAAACGCTTCTTCCACTCGGTTGACGGCTTTGGTCAAATCCTTTTTCATGGTTCTGCACCCCCCCTGCTTCAGGGTATGCCGTCGTCCCGAAATTGGGGTGGGCGATACAATAGTGTCAGAAAAAAGGATGAGAGGAGCATGAGAGTTGAAACTGAAAGGGATCAATCACCTGCTGTTTTCCGTTTCCGATCTGGAGCAATCCATCCGCTTCTATCGGGATGTGCTGGGCGCCCGTCTGCTGGTGCGCGGCCGAAAGTTGGCCTATTTTGACTTAAACGGGTTGTGGCTGGCGCTGAATGAGGAAGCAGACATCCCCCGCAACGAAATCCAACAGTCTTATACACACATCGCCTTTTCCGTGGACGAATCTGACTTTGAAGAAATGATGCAGCATCTGGTCAAACACGAGGTGAACATTCTGCCGGGACGGGATCGGGACGAACGTGACAAGCGCTCCGTCTACTTTACCGATCCGGACGGCCATAAGTTTGAATTGCATACCGGTACGCTTAAGGATCGGCTGCAGTACTATCGGGATGAGAAGACACACATGGTCTTTTACGAATAATTCATTCTGTCAGCTGGTGCTCCTTCAACTTGCGAAACAGCGTGGCACGGCTGATTCCCAACAGCTTGGCCGCCTCGTCCTTTCGTTTCTTTTCGCGGGTCACCAGCTGCAGCGCTTGGACGATGGCCTGACGCTCGAGTGTTTTCAGGTTCAATTCCGACGTGTCCGTCGAACGGGGCCCTTTGTCTCCTGCGGGCCATTTTCTCACGCTCTCCCTCAGCTTCCGGGGGAGGTTGTCCGCCTGGATGAGCGAAGAGGATTCCATGTTGACGGCGTACTCGACAGCGTTGGCCAGTTCCCGCACGTTGCCCGGCCAGTCGAAGTGAAACAGGAGATTCTGCGCCTCCGGTGTAAATCCCCGAACTTGCTTTTGCAAAGCGGAAGCAGATTGCTGCAAGCAAAAATTGGCCAGCGCCAGAATGTCCTCACGCCGCTCCCGCAGCGATGGCAGGTGAATCGGAATGACGTGCAAACGGTAATACAAATCTTCCCGAAACAAGCCTGCTTGCACCCGTTTCTCCAAGTCACGGTGAGTGGCGGCAATCACCCGAACGTCGATGGAAATCGGTATTCCCGCGCTGCCGATTCGCACCACCTGTTTTTCCTGCAGCACACGCAACAGCTTCGCCTGAAGCTGCATCGGCATATCGCCGATTTCATCGAGAAAAATGGTTCCCTTGTTCGCCGCTTCAAACAGCCCCCTTTTCCCTCCCCTGCGTGCACCGGTAAACGCTCCCTCCTCATAGCCGAACAGTTCACTCTCCAGCAGATGCTCGGGGATGGCGGCGCAGTTTAGCGATACAAACGGCTCGCTGCGGCGATGGCTCGCCCGGTGAATGGCTTGCGCAAACAGCTCCTTGCCACTTCCGCTCTCCCCCCGAAGCAGCACGGTGGAGTCGCTCTGCGCAACCCGCATCGCCACTTCCTTGGCTTGCGTGATGGCCGGACTGTTACCCAGGATGCGGTCAAATTCGTTCGCCCGCTCCAGCCCCCCTACCTGTTTGGCGATCGCGACGACCTCATTAACGTCGTCCAGGGTGATGACCCATTCAACGGTTCTTCCGTCCAGGTCAATCGGCTTGATGGCAAAGATGAACTCCTTGCGTTGACCGGCGACGGCAAGCACCACCTTTTTGGGAGTCACTCCCGAAGCATCCGCCTCTCTGATGGTACGGATGACTTCCTTCGCTTGTCTGTCAGCCGCCTCACCTGAGTCAGGCAGACGGAGGTACTGACGGGCGCGGTTGTTCAGCTGGATCAGCCTGTCCTGCTGGTCGACAGTAATCACCGCCTTGTCCAAATCGTCCATCACAACGAGCAGCTTTTTCAACGTAAGCTGCTGCTCCTGATACATTTCGTGCTCTTTTACCTTGGTGGCAATCAGTTCGGCAATCTTTTGCAGAAAGTTCAGAATCGAATGGACATCTAAGAACAACCGGTCGCGCTGTGCCTGATCAAATGCCAGCAAGCCGATTACGCCGATTCCTTTGCCATCCACCTTGATGGGGCAGCAGATTTCTCCCGTCTCCTTGCAATGGCCGTAATGTTCGCACGGCCTGCACAGTTCATCCTCTCCCGGCCTGGTGATCACTACCGGTTCGCCCGTGCAGAGAGAGGATTGGTAGACGAAATCCTCCCCTGCCATCGTGCGCAGGATACCCGGCTGTGTTCTCCCTGTACCGGCGATCCGTACCAGGTGTTGGTCAGCGATTTCCACTTCCACTTTCAAGACGGAAGCGACTGCTTCCGCGATTTGTTGCACGGTTTCTTGGATATCCAGAAGCGGCATGGCGAATCCCCTCTTCCAAGTGTCTCTCTCCATTATACGCGTTACGCAGGAGACAGGGGGCAAAAGGCGGGATCAACGGCAGAAATCGATGATCGTCTCCGCCAGGACGTGAGCCATGTCGACGAGGCTTTCAAACTCCACACATTCTGAAGAGGCGTGCAGTCCTTCGCCCACGGGACCGAACAGAACGGTAGGGATGCCCGCACCCTGGAGCAGCGCCGAGTCTGCCCATCCGGAAAACCCGGCGACCTTCGGCGGACGCTGAAGCCGGTTGGAAATGGCTTGGTGCAGGCACCGGTACACCGGTTCTTCCGTCGAAACCTCAAACGGCTCCCGCAGGAAAAAGAGCTCATACCGGGCCCGGAACTGTTCGTCCTCGCCGCTCAGCCTGCTCATGATCGCTTCCATTTCCGCCATTACCTCCGCTTCCGTTTCACCAGGGATGGTTCGCCTTTCCAGTTCCAGCTTGCAGTAGTCCGGATAGGTGGACAATTCCGTTCCCCCGCCAATCAGGGAAGCGTGTACGGAAGGCGGCCCTACGATCGGATGCTCTTTTGCACCAAGCTGTTCACAGAGACGCTCGATTTCCCGCAGCACCCGCCCCGCCCGGACAATCGCATCCACCCCTTCCTGCGGACGGCTGCCGTGAGCTGATTTTCCAAATACCTCGCACTTGATCCAGGCAAACCCTTTGTGCACCACACCGATGTCCAGGTTGGTCGGCTCGCAGACGATGGCAGCATCAGCGGTGTACTCCTTCACCAACTCCTCGGTACCGATACTTTTAAACTCTTCATCCGCGACAAAGGTGAGGATGACGTCCCCCGTCAAGGAAATCTCCGAGCGTTTGACCGCTTCCACCGCCGCGATCATCGCCGCGAGGCTTCCTTTCATGTCCAGACTGCCCCGTCCGTACACCCGTCCCGACTCGTATCTCGGTTCAAACGGTTCAATCTCCATCCGCTTTGCACTGACCGTATCCATATGGCCGTTTAGCATCAATGTCTTGCCGCCGCCTGTTCCGTTGAGAATGCCGATGACGTTTGCCGCCGTATCGTTGATCGGCTGAAAACGGACCAAAAGCCCGCTCGCCTGCAGGCGCTCGGCTATATAGCGAGCGATTTGACGCTCTCCCGGTCCGTCTTCATCCAGATACGGATTCACCGAGTTGATGCGAATCAGGTTTTGCAGGACATGCATCAGTTCGTCACGGTTGATGTCGTACGTCATTTCCCTTCTCCTCCTGTTCGAGCAGGTGCCGGATGCTTGCCTTCCCAGACGATCTCCCGGTACTGTGCAGAGTCAGTGTCCCCTTCGGTACTGAAGCAAAGGACAACCGAATCCGCTCCGAGTTGAAGCTGTTCCTTCAGCTCCTGCAATTCGCCGCGCTGCATGATCTCTGCCAGCAAGCCAATGCCGACAGCGCCGCTCTCCCCGCTGACGACCCGCTTGTCGTTTCCCGGTGGACTGGCCAGTATTCTCATGCCATTGGCGGCTACGTAATCCGGGCAGCTGACGTAGGCATCGGCATAATCGCGCAGGATCTCCCAGCCGATCGGATTGGGCTCGCCGCACGCCAGTCCCGCCATAATCGTATGCAGATCGCCCTCTACGGCATGCGGTTTTCCGTCCCCGATCGCGACGGAACGGTACACGCAGTCGGCAGCATGAGGCTCTACGATGACGGTTCGCGGGCAGTCAGATCCATACCGATCGACCAAACACCCCAGCACTGCACCCGCCATCGATCCTACACCCGCTTGCAGCAGCACATGCGTAGGCCTGTCGGTCGCCTCTGACCGCAGCTGATCGATCGCTTCCGCAACCATCGTGGTGTACCCCTGCATGATCCATGTCGGGATTTCCGTGTATCCCTCCCAGGCGGTGTCCTGCACCACCTGCCAGCCGTTTTCCTCGGCGGCTTGCCGGGACAGACGGACCGCGTCGTCATAATTGACGTCCGTCACTATCGCCTCTGACCCTGTCTCGCGGATGGCCTCCACACGCTGGCAAGCTGTCCCCTTTGGCAGATAGACGACCGCTTTTTGCCCAAACTGCCGTGCAGCCCAAGCCACCGCTCTGCCGTGATTGCCGTCTGTCGCCGTGACAAACGTGACAGAGCCGATCTGCCGCTTTACCTCATCCGAGCGCAGGTAGTCAAACGTGATTTCCTCCGGCTGTTTCCCCAGCTGCTGGCACAAATACCTGCCCATTGCATAGGCGGCACCCAGCACCTTGAACGCGTTCAGGCCGAACCGATGTGATTCGTCCTTTACGTAAATGCTTCCGACGCCCAGCACTTCGGCCAACCGCTCCAACTTGACGAGCGGAGTCGGCTGATACTCCTGAAATGATTGGTGAAACATGATTGCCTGTTTGCAAGCCTCCGCCGTTATAAAGAATGGCAGGGCTTTCCCACCGAACGGGACACTCCGAACATCCTTCACTATATAGCGGATCTCTTTGCCATTCGACACCATTCACATCCTCCTGTCTTTCTGCTGTTCTCCATGAGGATAAGTAGCAATTGCTGTGCCAAACGGAAAGAAACCCACACTCAAAAATAAAAGTCTCATGATAAGACGATAATGAGTATCATATTGATACTTCGTCTTATTATGAGACTTTGCTATCGAGGCGACCTCCCCAGTGGGAAATCGGCTTTCTGTATTACGCCTCCGGTACGGCGTTGGCGGTTACCGGAACGGAGACCTTTTGCTTGCTGTGCGACAGGAGGATGTTCAGTGCGACGGCTGTGATGGCACCGGTGACGATGCCGTTTTGCAGAAGCATTTTGGCCATCGTCGGCAGTTGGTCAAACATCTGCGGCACGGCAGCGGAACCCAACCCTACCGCAATGCTGCATGCGGCGATCAAGAGGTTTTCGTTCTGGCGCAGATCTACTCGGGACAGGATGTTGATGCCGGATGCGACAACCATGCCGAACATGGCGATCATCGCCCCGCCCAATACCGGGTTGGGAATGACCGTGGTCAGCGCCGCCAGCTTCGGCAGCAGCCCAAGTACAACCAGGATTCCCCCGGCTGCGATCATCACGTCACGAGACTTGATTTGTGTCAACGAGACGAGCCCGACATTTTGCGAGAACGCGGTATAAGGAAAGGCGTTGAAAATGCCTCCCAGCACGATGGCAACACCCTCGCCGCGCAGTCCTTTGACGACGTCGGATTTGGTCACTTCCTGGTCCGTCGCCTTGCCTAGCGCGAAGTATACGCCAGTCGACTCCACCATGCTGATGATGTTGACGAGGATCATGGTCAGAATCGCGACAAGGTTAAATTCCGGCGTACCGAAGTAAAACGGCTGGACGATGTTCAGCCAGGACGCTTCGTTCACGCCGGCGAAGCTCACCATCCCCAGGCCGTACGCAGCGGCCGTTCCGACGATCAACCCGACCAATACAGAAATGGCGCGAACAAATCCGGTAAACAGACGGTTGATCAACAGGATGATGGCAAGCGTACCGAAAGCCAGAAGCAGGTTGCGGGGTTGTCCGAAATCAGGGCTGCCCATGCCGCCGGCTGCATTGTTCATGGCAACGGGAATCAGCGACAACCCAATGACGGTGACGACCGAGCCCTGGACAACCGTCGGGAAAAAGCGGAGGAGTTTGCCGAACAGCGGCGCCGCCAGAACGACGAACAGACCGGAGACCATAATCGCTCCGTAGGCGGTTGCCAGGTTGCTGGACATGCTGATGGCGATGATCGGCCCGACAGCGGTAAAGGTACAGCCCAGAACAACCGGCAATTTGATGCCCGTATAGCGCGTGCCGATTACCTGCAGCAGAGTAGCGATCCCGCAGGTGAACAGGTCAGCGGCGATCAGATAGGCAATTTGGGCCGGCGTCAACTTTAGCGCACCGCCGATAATCAACGGGACAATGACGGCGCCGGCGTACATGGCAAGCACGTGCTGCATGCCCAGCGTGAACAGTTTTTGCTTGGATAGCATGGTGTTCTTCCTTTCGTATATGGGATTAGGAGTGAACAGAAGCCTGATGGACAAAGTTTACTTCACCGATAGACATGGAGGCGATGCGCGCCAGAGACTCTACGCGCACACCGGCTTGTTCCAGCAGTCCTCGCCCTTCCTGAAAGCTCTTTTCCACAACCGCACCGACTCCGATCAAATGTGCCCCCGCATCGGCCACGATTTTCGTTAAACCCAAGAGAGCGGCTCCTGTAGCCAGAAAATCGTCGACGATCAGCACGCGATCCTCGGCAGACAGATACTGTTTGGAGACGCTGATCTGGTACGTCTCCTGACGGGTAAAGGAATGGACCGGAACCGAGTAGACATCTTCCGTCAGAGTCACGGCCTTCTTCTTTTTCGCGTAAATGAACGGGATACCCAGCGCGTACGCCGTCGCCAAAGCGAAGTGAATGCCGCTTGCCTCAATGGTCAGCACTTTGGTCACCCGTTCTTCGCGGAACAACTCTGCAAACGCCTGGCCAATCTGCATCGTCAGCACAGGGTCCACCTGGTGGTTCAAAAAGGAATCCACCTTGAGAACATGGCTGGACAGCACCTTTCCGTCCCGAACAATCCTCTCCTGCAGCTCTTTCACACTTGTCTCCTCCTATGATGAATGTGAAAAAAAACAACAGCCCAGACAGACCCTCCACCTGGTTTGTTGCCTACTCCAAGTGAAACGGGTCCGTCTGGGCTTTTCTCCCTGAGGTGTAGCGCGAATAAGCGCCAGCGCCGCTCGGACCAGTCTTCCTTGCCTGCACATGGATCGAAGCGATCGGCAAAGAACGGAACCCTAGGCGCTCTTTCACTCGTAGTCAGATGATTTACGGTCATCTGGTAGAAACTTATGGGCCTTATCCCCAAAATTATACGAGTCTCAACGTATGTTCTTGTGATACTGACAAATCTACCACAACGTCCGTCACGCTAGCAAGCAGAATTTCCGAACGTTTTCTATGATTTTTGAATACGTATTCGCATCGAAGGAAAAATTGGTTTCCCCTCTCATTTTTTAATTTTATAATAGTCATAATAGTCACAAGTTCAAAGAAAATGAGATGGAAGGTGGCAAGAGACGGCGTATGAATAAACGTGATCATCATCAAGAACTGGCTCTCGGCGGACTCCAAAATGAAACCCTGGTGATCCACGCCGATGATGAGGTGACCAACGATGGGTCGATCGCTCCGGCGATTTATTACTCCGCCACGTTTCGTGCCCAGGATGCCGCCGAATTCGCGGACATGGCGGAAACTCCCCGCCATCCCCGCTATTACACGCGTTACGGCAATCCCGTGCACGAGCGCGTCAAGAAGGTGATGGCTGAGCTTGAAGGAACAGAGACCGCACTGGTAACCGGCTCCGGAATGGGAGCGATTGCAACGACTCTTCTCGCGCTGGTCAGCGCAGGCGACCATGTGATTGCACAGACGCGGCATTATATGAGTACCGCCAAGATCATGGACGAGATGCTGCCGCGATTCGGTGTCGAAGTGACCGTGGTCGAGCAAGCCGACGTCGAAGCCTTTGCCGCAGCGATTCGGCCCAATACAAAGCTCATCATGGTGGAGACGCCAGCCAATCCGACTTTGGTGGTGACCGATCTGGCGGCCGTGGCGGCGTTGGCCCGTCCCCGCGGCATTATCACCGTGGCCGACAACACGTTTGCGTCGCCGATCAATCAGCGTCCTCATGATCTGGGCGTCGATGTGGTCGTTCACAGTGCAACCAAATATTTGGGCGGCCACCACGATTTGACTGCAGGTGTGATCTGCACCAGCGAAGAGTTGGCTGAGCGTATTTGGCACACGCATATCTCCATCGGCTCTGTCCTCTCGCCCATGGACGCGTGGTTGCTGTTGCGTGGTTTGCGCACGCTTCCGATGCGGGTCGAACGCATCAACGCCAACGCCCTCGCCTTGGCCGAGTTTCTGGAGGCGCAGCCGCAGATTGAGCGGGTGTATTATCCCGGTCTTGCCAGCCATCCGCAACACGAGTTGGCGAAGCGCCAAATGCGCGGTTTCGGCGCGGTGATCGCCTTTGCCGTCAAAGGAGGGTATGACGCGACTGAGCGTTTCGTTTCTGCACTGAAACTGTCGCAGAACGCTGTCAGCCTGGGCGGGGTCGATTCACTGGTGGTACACACTGCGGCGATGTGGCGGGGAGTGATGAACGAGGAGCAGATGCGGACAGCCGGGATTCCGCCCAATTTTGTGCGCTACTCGGTCGGCATCGAGCATATCGAAGACCTGAAAGCGGATGTATTGCAGGCTCTGCAGGCGGTTTGAGCGCATAACATGCAAGAAAACCCACCCGGCATTAGCTATTCTCACCCCACTCGGCGGTAGCTATCGCTGAGCCGAGTGGGGTCCCTTTTTTCGCCGGGCGGGGCCCCGA
>NZ_JBIYSM020000054.1:0-22400 GCF_044759095.2 Brevibacillus soli | reverse complement strand
AGGGACTCGCTCGACTTGCATGTATTAGGCACGCCGCCAGCGTTCGTCCTGAGCCAGGATCAAACTCTCCAATAAAGTTAGAAAGAAATTGATCAAGGTTCAAAAACATGTTTGCTTGGCTATTTAAAACGCTTCGCTGTTCAGTTTTCAAAGAGCATTCAATTGGTTGGCCGCCCATAAATCAGCGGCAACAATTCAACAATATATCAGATTGTCTTTTAGAAGTCAATAACTTTTTTCATCAAGTAACTTTCCTTCTATCAAACCCGCCGCTCTTGAGGCGACAAGAAAGATCTTATCATGCCACAACTATAAATACAACAGGAAATATTATACATAAATAAATTTAGCGACGAAACAATCAAAAACGGGAGCCCTCGATCCCTCTCCCCGCTCCCGTTCTGTCTATATCGGTTAATTCTCTATCACTTTTATAACTGACAAGTGCCGTGCTTCTGCCAGATTCACAATTCGGTCGTTCGTTTCAACCATCGGCCTTGTTGGATGACGTCGATCTGTAAAGACGATCTTCCCCAGTGTTCCGTCACTCAATTCGACCAGGGTTCCCATCGCAAATTGGGTAATACCATTCACAAACGTATAAACGATCGTCGGGTCCAACTTTCCAAAGCTGTCATTCAGCAGGTGTTCAGCCACTAGGTAAGGAGATTGCGCTTTTTGATAAACACGATCCGAACACATCGCATGGTACATATCGGCAACTGCCACGATTTTGCTGTATAAATGCAGCTTGTTGCCTTGCAAACCAAGCGGATAGCCGGAGCCGTCCTCCCGCTCGTGATGCTGCAGGGCAGCCAACGCTACACCTTCGTTCAATCCCGGAGACGCTTTAATCAGCTGATACCCGTAGACTGTATGCTTTTTCATTTCTTCGAATTCCGCCGGAGTCAGTTTCCCCGGTTTGAGCAATATTCTCCGATCTATTTTGGTTTTCCCGATATCAAGAAGCGTGCCTGCCAGCGCAATTTGCATCCATTCCTTTTCGGGAATTTTCATCCACTTGGCAATCATGAAAGAAATCAGACCGACTGCAATGGAGTGCTCATAAGCATAACTGTCCACATTGGACACCTTTCGCAATGCAAGTAAAATAGTAGGCTGCTCCTGCACCTGCTGCACCATCGGAGCGATGACTTCACGAACCTCCATAACCGGAATACTGAGTCCGCCCTGCACTTTGGTCATCATATTTTTAAATGCGGAAATCGCCTTATCGAACTGTTGTTGGAACTCCAGCCTGTCTTTAGCGGGCTTCATCCTGGGTGCCGCCCTCTCTTCGCCCCTGCCTCCCGCTTCTTTTTTCTCCAGTTGAGGCAAGGCTTCGTCCTCTACATCTACTTCCTGCACCATAAAAGCGTGCAAGATCTCAAGTTCTTTTTCAAAAATAGCTGTTCCTTTTGGAAAAAGCAGCCCACCCAGCACGGTATGTACATCCTCTGCCAGTTTTGCTCCGTTCGTCAGTTGCTTCACGTCTATTATGGGCAACTTTTCTCACCTCCCACTGAAAAATATTCTTGATTTTATAGTAATCTTTTCCCAAAAAAGAGACAACAGAAACAAAGCAAGAGACGCCCTGCCCATGCAGAACGTCTCCTGTTCCTACGCTTCATCAGATTCCGGTCCGGAATCCTCTTCCATGTATTCTTCTTCTCCCTCAGCGGAGTCATCGCTTGGCGGTACTTTCGCCACCGACACAACCTGTTCGTTGTCTCCCAAACGGATGAGTTTGACACCCTGCGTGTATCGTCCCATCACGGAAATGCCCTTGATTTCCGTACGGATGATAATCCCGGAGGTCGTGATAATCATCAGGTCTTCATCGGGCTCCACCACTTTCAAGCCGACAACAAGACCGCTGCGCTCCGTTACATTGTGTGTCTTGATACCTTTACCTCCGCGGGATTGGATTCGATATTCCTCGATCGGAGTGCGTTTGCCAAAGCCGTTGGCGGTGACGATCAATACCTCCGCCCCTTCTTTAACGACATCCATATCGATAACAACATCGTCATCGTCCAGAGTGATACCTTTCACCCCTGTGGCATTGCGACCCATGGTGCGGACGTCGCTTTCCTTGAATCGAACAGACATGCCATTACGGGTACCCATAATAATTTCCTGATGGCCGTCGGTGAGACGAACGCCGATTAATTCGTCGTCTTCCCGTAGGTTCACCGCAAACAGACCGCCTCTGCGGATGTTCTCAAACGAAGAGAGGTTCGTCTTTTTGATAATCCCTTTCTTCGTCGCGAAGAACAAGTACGCATCATCCTGGAATTCCTTTACCGGAATAACTGCGCTTACCCGTTCGCCCTTCTCGATCTGGATCAGGTTGATGATCGGGGTTCCCTTTGCCGTCCGGCTAAGATCCGGGATTTCGTAGCCTTTCAGGCGGTACACCTTGCCCTTGTTGGTAAAGAACATGATGTAGTCATGGGAATTCGTGATGTAAAGATGCTCGACGAAGTCGTCATCTTTGGTGCCGATTCCTTGGATACCGCGTCCGCCCCGCTTCTGAGCCCGGTACGTGGAAACCGGCAATCGCTTCACATACCCTTCGTGCGTCAGCGTAATGACCACGTCCTCTTCCGGAATCAGGTCGGCATCCTCGATATGCTCTTCGTTGAAGGTAATGACGGTGCGTCGAGCGTCGCCAAACTTCCCTTTGATCTCCGTCAGCTCTTCGCGAATGATCGCGTAGATTTTATTTTCATCGGCGAGAATTGCCTTGTACTCGGCAATTTTTACAAGCAGTTCCTGGTATTCGTTCTCGATTTTTTCCCGCTCCAACCCGGTCAGTCGCTGGAGACGCATGTCGAGAATCGCCTGAGCCTGCTCGTAGCTGAGGCCAAAACGGGTCATCAAGCCGTCGCGCGCTTCTTCAGTCGTTTGCGATCCGCGAATCAAACTGATAATCTCATCGATATGGTCAAGCGCAATACGCAGCCCTTCCAAGATGTGGGCGCGCGCTTCCGCCTGTTTCAAATCATACTCGGTTCGTCTGCGGATGATCTCACGTTGATGCTGCAGATAGTAGTACAGCATGTCGCGCAAGTTCAACACGCGCGGCCGGTTGTCCACCAGTGCCAGCATGTTGACCCCGAAGGTGCTTTGCATTTGCGTATGCTTGAACAGGTTGTTCAGCACGACCTTTGGAATCACGTCGCGGCGCAGTTCGATGACAATGCGCATACCTTTGCGGTCCGACTCGTCGCGCAGGTCGGTGATACCGTCAATTTTCTTATCGCGAACAAGCTCGGCAATTTTCTCTACCAGTCGAGCCTTGTTCACCTGGAACGGAAGCTCCGTAACAATGATGCGCGGTTTGCCTTTGTTTTCTTCGATCATCGTTTTGGCCCGCATGATAATCGATCCCCGACCGGTCTCGTATGCCCGGCGAATGCCGCTGTACCCGAGAATTTCCCCGGCAGTCGGGAAGTCTGGCCCTTTGATGATCTTCATCAGTTCTTGTATGGTGATGTCCGGGTTGTCGATCATGGCGGTGACACCATCGATCACTTCTGCAAGGTTGTGCGGCGGAATGTTGGTCGCCATCCCAACGGCAATACCGCCCGAACCGTTTACGAGCAGATTCGGAAAACGGGACGGGAGCACGACGGGCTCTTCTTTCCGTCCGTCGTAGTTGGGAACAAAGTTCACCGTTTCTTTATCAATATCGCGTAACAGCTCAAGTGCAAGTTTGGAAAGGCGAGACTCTGTGTAGCGCATCGCTGCTGCCGGGTCACCGTCCACGGAACCGAAGTTCCCTTGACCCTCAACCAGCAGATAGCGCATGTTGAAGTCTTGGGCCATTCGGACCATCGATTCGTAGATGGCAGAATCCCCGTGCGGGTGGTAATTTGCCATTACTTCACCGACGACGTTTGCCGATTTACGGAAGGCCTTGTCCGGGGTCAGTCCCATGTCGTGCATCGCGTACAAAATGCGGCGGTGAACCGGTTTCAAACCGTCCCGAACGTCCGGCAAAGCACGGCTGACGATTACGCTCATCGCATAGCTGATGAACGAATCTCTCATCTCTTGGCTAATATCTACTTTTGGAAACCGAGATGTTTCTTCTACCATAAAGGGTTAAACCTCCAACTGGTTTTCGCAATATGTAATTATACCATAGATCAGGAGATCGCGTCCAAAATCCTGCCATTTCTCTGACAATCCTTTGCATATAGAAAAGTGCCCGACTGTCGTGGGATAGCCGGGTACTTTCCTCCTATTTGCGAATGCCTCGTTTGGTTGCCAATTCCGTATAATAATTGGTTTCCTTCTGCACGTGAGCAGTGAAGTCCGCCGAGTTGGCATACGCCGGCTCCACCTGGATTGCCTGTAGCTTTTCCGCAAAAGACGGATCCTGCACCATCCTGGCAATGGATTCCTCCCACTTTTTCACGACATAGTCAGGTGTGCCCTTCGGCATCGATACCCCCGTCCACCACTTGACGGTCAATCCCTTGATTCCCTGTTCTTCCGCAGTGGGCACATCCGGCAGGAAAGGGCTGCGCTTTGTCCCGGCAACGGCCAGAATTTTCACTTTGCCGGACTGGACCATGGCGTGGGTCTCTCCGATCATATGAACAGCCAGAATCGCATGCCCTCCCGCTACTTTGGGCAGTGATTCAGAGCCGCCTTTCGTAACGATCATACGGGTCTTTTGGTAATCGACACCCAACGTGTTCAACCATTCGGCCACGCCGAACGCGGAAAAACCGGCTGGCCCTACTGTCGTCCAGGTAAGCTGCTCCGGATTCTGCTTCACCCATTCGCAAAATTCACGAAAATCTTTCCAAGGTGCGTCCGCTTTCACGGCAAACGCCATGGTTCCTTCACCAATCCGGGAAACAAACAGATTATCCTCAATTTTTACAGCCGGGTTCGCCATTCCCCCGGCGAGCATGGAGGTGTTGGATACATTGTTGGCGAGGACGGTATAGCCGTCGTTTCTGGCCTGTTTCAAGGCGTACTCGGCGCCTACGGTTCCCCCGCCGCCCGCTTTGTTGACCACGACAATGGGTTGCCCCCATTCCTTGCTTAAATAGTCGGCCGTCGCCCTCGCGACCAGATCTACCCCGCCGCCTGCCGAATACGGCACAACGTACTCGATCTGTTTCACCGGATAATCGGGGACAGCCGCCGACTGACTCCCGGAACCAGGCTTCGTCTGTTCCCCGCACCCGGCTACTACCGCAACCGCTCCCAACAAGACAGCCAAAGCTGCCACAGCATATTTCCGCAAAAATCCAAACATGAATGTCCTCTCCCCCGTTGCTTATGCAACATCAATCTCTTGGTTACGTACTGCTTTCACACGATTCTTCGTGCGCCTCATCAGCTTGAGAGAAACAACCAGCAGGATGGCAGACAGGATCAGGATTCCCAACGAGATGGGGCGTTCGAAAAAGATGGCCGGATTGCCGGCCGACATCGCCATTGACTGGAGCAGCGACTCTTCCAGAAGCGGTCCAAGGATGAAGCAGAGAATCAGCGGAACCACCGGCCAGCGGTATTTCATCAACACGTAGCCAAGGACGCCGAATACCAGGGCGACGAAAACGTCGAAGATATGATTCCGGACCGAATAAGCACCGATTGTACAGAACATCAAGATGATCGGCGCCATGACGCCGTATGGGATTTGCGTCAGTTTTACCCACAGCCAGACGAGCGGCAGGTTTAAAATTAGCAGCATCGCATTGCCGATAAACATGCTGGCAATCACCGTCCAGACGAATGCCGCGTTCTGTTCAAACAAAACCGGACCCGGGGTCAACCCGTAAATCATCAAGCCGGCAAGCAGAACAGCGAGCGGCGGTGAAGACGGAATCCCCAGAGCGAAAAGCGGAATAAAACCGGCGCTGCTGGTCGCGTTGTTCGCCGCTTCCGGGGCGGCTACCCCTTCGATGGCGCCATTGCCGAACCGGTCTGGTTGCCTGGAGACCTTTTTTTCCAGATCATACGCAAGAAACGACGTAATCGCCGCGGAACAGCCCGGCAAAAGCCCGAGGAAAAAGCCGACCAAACCACCTTGCAGCATTGGCCTGGCGCTTTTTTGCAAATCGCTCAACTCCGGATAAACGCTGCCGATTTCCCCAAGCGATATCCTCATTCGGCGCTCTGCCATTCCCTTCAAAACCTCAGTGACCGCAAACAATCCAATGATGATGCTGGTCATCTCCAAACCGCCAGTGAGAGTACTGGATCCGTAATCAAACCGAGGCAATCCGGTTGACGGGCCTAACCCCACCATCGCCAGCACGTAACCGAATGCCCCCATGATGGAGGCTTTGACAATCGATTCGCCTGCCAAACTGACCATTACAGTCAATGCCAGAACCATCATGGCAAAGTATTCGGGCGGCCCAAATTTAAGCGCCTGATCAGCCAGCAGAGGCGCAAAAAAGACAAGTCCAACCACTCCCAGCGTCCCCGCGACAAACGAGGCGATCGCAGTAATACCAAGGGCCGGTCCTGCTCTTCCTTTTTTCGCTAGGGGGTACCCGTCCAAACACGTGGGCACGGAGGAAACTTCCCCGGGAATATTCAGCAAAATGGCCGTGGTTGATCCGCCGTACATAGCACCGTAGTAAATACCGGCCAACATGATGATTCCCTGCGTCGGCTCCAGCACAGCGGTCAGCGGCAATAGAATGGCAATCGCTGAGGTCGGACCGAGACCGGGCAAGACTCCGACGAACGTTCCAATCAGTGCGCCGATTGCCGCCATCAGCAAATTGAGAGGGGTGATTGCTTCAGCAAAACCCGTAAACAACAGGTGCAGCGACTCCATCATATGCCCTCCTTACACCAATACGCCCCGCGGGAACGTAATTTGCAATCCGAAAAGAAACACCAGATACAACACCGCTGTCAGTACAGCAGAATAGCTGATGGACCTGCTCCAGGAATACGAGCCGATCAATCGAAACAGCGCGATTGCCGCACAAAAGGTAGACACCACGTATCCGACGATGGGTATCAGGAAAACATACGCAAACATCGTTACGACGCATCCCGCCATATTTCCCGAGAGATCCATTGCCGGTGCCGCTGATTCGCACCGCTCCGGCAGAAAAAACAACAGAATGCCAAACAGGATCAACACACTCCCCAGCAGCGCCGGAAGCGTATGATCACCGATTATGCCGCTGCTCGCATCCTGCTTTATTCGCAAGGCTTCCAACCAAACGATTCCGCCCAGCAAGCCGGATAACAACCCGCCGATCTGATCAGGGTGCAACTTTGATAACATGCCCTCACCCTTTCTAAGCATCGTCAATACTTTAGCCTATGGGCATTCGTCTAAAAGTGTTCTTCTTTTAAACGCCAAAAAGGCGCCGGAAATCCCGACGCCTTTACTTTCCCCCACTCCAGACAGAAATGCCATTAGCGGGTTACCGTATGGCTGCCTAAACTGTCGAAGTAATCCATTCCTTTGGAATCCCACTCCACAGCGGGATCAAACGTCCCGGTATTGGTGTTTCCGGCATAGACTGTTCCTTTTCGCACCAGGGTTTGATCCACGGTTTTGACAATGGTGCCCCATGCTGTTCCGGGATCGGAGCCAACCACTCCAATTACGCCCAGAACAACCCCCGTATGGGTCGCGGTGTCAAAATTTTTATAGAGGACGATCGCATCATCGCCGTTAAAGTTCGTGACTGTACTGGTGGCCTGTGCTTTCCCCAGAATGGCGCTGTTGGCGGAAGGATTGGCGATTACATAGACGGCACCGTCAGCGAGTGTTCCCGACAGGTTGAAGACGCTCCCGGGGGTCGCGCTGCCGTTTGAATACAAGGCGATCGCGTACTTTCCTCCGGTCAGGTCAATGCCATGGCCCGTGCCGTTATAAATTTCGAGCGCCTTGTTGTTGCTGCTTCCTTCCAAATACTCGGAGAAAAACAGGTCGGTGATTTCGTTCCCTGGTTCTTCGGCAGACTCCTTCTTCACCAGAACGGGGAAGCCCTTTTCCTGAACAGCCGAGCCTTTTTCAATGGTTGCGAGCAACAGGACGTAAGTGTCAGCCGCAAGGGTCGAGCGGTCTACCACACCCGTTTGCACATGGATGATGTCTGCCTGAGCAGGATCTTGCACCGTCCAGTGGATGGCTGTACCATCCGTTCCCGCTGCAGGCAGTTCAATTGTAGCGGCAGTACCGTCGTATGGCACCTGCAGTGCTTTTTTGGCGTTCGCAACGGCGAGCATATCCGCAAGTTTACCGCTGTCCATCGGTTTGTAGCCGTTGTTTGCCGCTTCTTCATCGGAGTTGAAATACACGCGGGACTCAACCGGAACCGCGAGCCAGTCTTCAGGTGAAACATACTCTTTGGTTTGATAGTTGCCTACAGGACGGGTAAACCCTTTTCCCTGCTCACGGGCGCGGAAAGCGAACGGCTGCTCCAGTAACGGATCATAGGGATTCCAGATGCCTTTCCCCTCCCGCTCTGCTTCCTTTACCGCCAATTGATACGTCTCGTAGGAATCTTCATCAATCGGCCAGATGAAATACGTCGAAGCATAACCCTTTTGTACCATCTCCAGGTTGGTCAGCAAGCCGTCCCTTTGACGAATGACCTGCGCCAACAGACGACCGTACGTGTCTTTTGCCTGTTCCCCCACTTTTACTTGTACCCGGTCACCCGTTCCAAGCAGCGACTTCATGTATTGCTTGGCACGCTCTCCATGATCCTTCTGGTTCTGATCTTCAGGCGTACGAACCGTATGATAGGTCTCCGGCGTATCGATGTTTACAAAACGAACGGTGGTCGAACCCAATATCGGTTCCGTCAGGTGAAGAGTATCACCGTCTACTACGTCCGATACCACTGACTCGTAGGTGCCGGCGGAATCGGGCGGAGACGGCTGATCCTGAAGCAGCCGTACATCTTCTTGTTTTCGCGGAATCAACTGGTAGCTGTTGTCGAACTGGCCGAGGATTGCTGTAACTTCGTACCATTTTCCTGTTTCCAGCTGACTGATGTCCATACTGCCCTGCATGACACGTAACGTCGTGCCTTTGAAATGTTCGTCGATCAGGCTGAGGTTGTATCCTCCGCCGGCTGGAGTGCCGGGAATGTGGTTGATGTATCCGGTCACCTTCACCAGGGTGCCTTCCAATGGCTCGGCAATCGAGCCGTCGTTTACTTGCTCGATCGTCGCTTCTTTGGCGGCTGGAAGAGTGTTACCCCGAGAAGCGACTTCGATTCCTCCCGCTGACGGCACAATCTCGGTCAGACCGCGATACACCGTGATTTTTCCGGTTACAAATACTTCATCTCCCTCTTTTAGATCAGGGAAACCACTCGTACTCCCATTGAAAATATTGATTCCGGCGGGGCCTTCCTGCATGAAGGTGGACAGCTTGCCATTGCCGATGGCAGCATTGTCAGCTGTGACAATGCCCTTGATCGTGACGGTTTGACCCACCTGTTGCTTGGCATCCGGGATGGAAATGGTCGCGGGGTCTTCGAAATTGATCACAAATTCGGGAGATGTCAGATCCTCCGCAGCCTCGCTTACTTTTTCACGTGCGATCATCACGCTTGCGTTGGTAACATCATTGGAATCGAAATGGCTCATGGCATTGCCTGTAAAGCGAATCGTCAGCTTCGTCGATTCCACGCTGTCGAGCTCAAAATCCAGTCCGGCCGGCATGTTGTTGATCAGGACGTCAGCCTTGGTCATGCCTGCTGCAAACGTCCCGTTGCTGAGCACTACGACCTGCTGATCCGCGATGCTTCCGTCATTTTGAGTTGACTCGTTCACCGCTTGCTTTTCCACTGTCAGGAAAGGGGACGGGAGAGATGTGCCATCCTTCACGGTCACCTCAATTGACGCGGAGACGTTTTCTACTTTGGCGGTAATTTCCGTCGTGCCGATGCCAACAGCAGCGACCTTGCCATCCTTGTCAACAGTCGCAACCTTTTTGTTGTCCGATTTCCAAAGGACCTTCTTGGGTTCGATGATGCTGCCTTCCTGATCCTTGGCTGTTGCGGTCAATGTCAGCACCGCATCGTTCTTTGAACCAAGGAATAAAACAGCGTCCTGTGCATTGTTGATAATTTCCATTGTTTCTACCTTCGGCTTTTTCTTTTCCGATGCGGTGTTCGTTTGAAGCTGCCCGGCAGGTGCCTGGTTGGCATACGCTCCTGTTGCAACCGCCCCCAGTATTACCGTGATCAGCGCGAATGCAATCGCTTTCCTGCTCTTCCGCCGCATATCATCACTCCCTCTATTTGGTTGATGTAGTCCTTGCCCCTATTCTAGTAGACGTCCGTTGCGTTTTTTTGTATTTTTTGTATATTTTTATAAAATCAGGAAAAAAGCACTACAAAAAAACAGACCGGCCAACGTCAATCCGTCAGCCGGTCCTGTTCACTTTTCTTACTGATTTCAGAGGAATATCCGAGATCATGAAAATACTGCTCAAGATGACCGAAAGTCCTGCAATCATGCCGACTGTTATCGTTTCTTTCAGGAAAATGACTCCCCAAATCATTCCGAACAACGGTATGAGGAAGGTGACACTTAGGGTTTTCGTCGGTCCTACACGCTCAATCAAATAGAAGTACAGGAGATAGGCGATTGCCGTGCAAAAAACAGACAGTCCCAGTACCGAAAAGATCACGACAGAGGAAATTGATGCTGTTTCATTTGGAAGATTCATAAGCGTAAGCGGTAATAAAAGCACCGAGGCCCCCAGTTGCTGTCCCACTGCCAACGAAAGCGGGGGCGCCCCGGCGAATGCCTTTTTCGCATACACCCCTGCAAAACCATAGCAAACGGTTGAGAGAATCGAGAGGGCGATGGAGATCACAACGTCGATGGTGAAGGGCAGGGGACTCCATCCAACCAGGATCACGACTCCGATCATGCCTGTGAGTATGCCCAGCCATTTCTTTGCGGTTACCTCTTCTTTGATCCACAGCCAGGCAACAAGTGCTGAAAACAAAGGAGTCATGGAGTTAAGAATCGCCATCAACGAGGCATTCAAATGCAGGGCCGCTATCGCAATCAGCGTAAACGGAACCGCTGCATTTAACGCCCCGATTATCAGGTATTGTTTCCACCGTTGTGTAAAATCGGTGGATCGACTCGTAAACCAGATGTAAAGCAGCAAGGCAATTGCCGCAATGGTTACGCGACCTTGTATGGTAAGAAATGGACCTAGTACAGGGGAGGCAATCCGTATGAACAGGAAGGATGCCCCCCATAAAGCAGCCAGCCCAAACAATGCTCCGATCTCTTTTATCTGCATCGGTAACAATCTCCTTCTCTTATGACCTGTTCTTTTTTTATCATAGAGATTCTAGGTTTTCATTCGGAATCTTGCTTCGTAATTGAAATAAAAAAAGCTTCGATTGAAGCCCTCTCGAAGAAGCTGGTTCTTCGTTAGAGGAAACTTTTTATGCGTTTCGGAAAGTTTATTTCAGGACGCTTTCACACGGTGAAGCCCTTAAACTTTCCTACACGATAAAAAAAAGCTTGCCCCGCAGAGGACAAGCTTTTCTGGTTGAAGATGAACACGACGGAACAGTCTTTACCATGTCCGAAAGGTCTCGGAGACTGAAATATCTGCCCATGATTCGATATTTTCTGATTCATAAACCTACTATATTTGCGATATGTTCGTTTATTTTGGGTGATTTGCTTCCGATCGGCAATCTTTCGGTGTATGCAAGAAATTCCAGTGTTTTACTGGTCGTATCCATCGTGAACTCGTAGGAGATTGACTGATAAGAATCCCATACTCCCAAAACCTCATAAAAGCTGCCGCCACCTGCTACATACTTATGCAAAAAACGATTCAACAGCTTGTAATAAACCAAGATGAGGCTTCCTCTTGATGCTGTAATATTTGCGGGAATTCACCTTATACGAGTGGCTTGGGACAAACGAAAACCACGTTCATAAAACGAGGTTTTCTCTACAATATGATCTGGGAGAAATCCCGGGCATATTCAGTTGTTGTTCATGATGTTATAGGTCAACGTATAGTTCGCATCGATTGGTGTCCACTTTTTGTCTTTGTATTTCCAGGTTGAACTTACATCGGTTACCGTTATGATGTGAATCGGCCCCCAAACATTTTGCTTGCCCTGCAAATCGTAAACCCCGTCGTTGTCCGCTTCAACAGGCACCAAGGAATAATAGGGATCGGAAAAAATGTTGATGGGTCCCGGAGAAGGATCTTGGTAGATGTATTTCCCGTCGGGGGCATAGACATTGGCATCGATGTACAGCTTTTTTAACCCACTTAGGTCTACGATAAATGTTTTTTTCAAAACCTCGCTGTGCAGCTCCGCTTTAAATCCATCCAGATACCTTCCCTTGATCTTCAGTCCCATGTTTTCGTTTTCGCCAAAGATCACGACAGGCTTGTTGTTTTTCCAGCTGGCAATCAAGTGATTGGAAGTAGCCCCGCTGCCGCCTGTTGCCACGGTAACCATCACATCTTTCAGCTTGTCGCCGGTGAAATCGCCGAGAAACATGGTCGGCTCATACCCTTGCAAGTAATCTTTCACCTGCATTGGTGACAAGGCGGAAAAAGCTCCGGTTTTTCCGTTCCGCACGACCACGTTCACCATTTTGTAAAAAGACGGATTATCTTTTTGCGGTTGACCGACCAGAATGACGGTGTCTTCCGTCCCATCCCCTGTGACATCAGCATTTTGCACATGGAGGATATACGTATCCTCCGGAAGCTGCAGCCCCGGAACGCTCAGCTTTTGTCCAACCTGATACTCCTGCGGATTTGCTCCTGCTCCTGTTTGCGCGAACAGGAGCAGGAAAAAGAAGCAGCACAACAGAACACTTGCGCTTAATCGAGGAACTCTGCGAATCATCGTAACTTCCCCTTCCTGATCATGGTGACATTGGATAGGGTGCTGTAATTCTGTATGCATATAATCTCCATGGGTACTCATGCTAGCCTCTGAAGAAGATGTTTTTCAAAAAACTTACCCCGACAAAAAGTCGGGGTAAGTTCCTGTCCGGTTATATTTGAAAAATCACAGCTAAATATCCAAGTCTCTTACGTGTTTCGAGTACTGCTCGATAAACTCGCGGCGCGGTTCGACCTCGTCGCCCATCAGCGTCTCGAATACCATGTCGGCATCCATCGCGTCTTCCAGGCTGACTTGCAGCAGGGTGCGAACTTCAGGATCCATGGTGGTTTCCCACAGTTGTTCTGCGTTCATTTCACCCAATCCTTTGTAACGCTGGATGGCCGGCTTCGGTGTGCTCTTCAGCTCGGCCAGAATTTTGTCCCGCTGCTGGTCGCTATAAGCGTAGTAGATTTGTTTGCCTTGCTTGATGCTGTAGAGCGGAGGCTGTGCAATATAGATGTAACCATTTTCGATGAGTGGCCGCATGTACCGGTAGAAGAAGGTCAGAAGCAGCGTCCGGATGTGGGAGCCGTCTACGTCGGCGTCCGTCATGATCACAATTTTGTGATAGCGCGCTTTGGAAATGTCGAAATCTTCGCCGATCCCTGTTCCCAAGGCGGTAATGATGGCGCGAATCTCGTTGTTGGCGAGAATTTTATCGAGACGGGACTTCTCCACATTCAAGACCTTACCCCGCAGCGGCAGGATGGCCTGGAAGTGACGGTCACGTCCCAGTTTGGCCGAGCCGCCTGCAGAGTCACCCTCTACGATAAACAGTTCGCTTTCGGACGCATCCTTTGACGAACAATCTGCCAGTTTACCCGGCAGAGCGCTTACTTCCAGCGCGTTCTTCCGGCGTGTCAATTCCCGTGCTTTTCGTGCCGCTTCCCGCGCCCGTGCCGCCATGAGCGCTTTCTCCACGACTTTCTTGGCTACGGCCGGGTTCTCTTCCATAAAGGTGTGAAAACGATCGCCGAAGATGGACTCCGTCACGCTGCGCGCTTCCGAGTTGCCCAGTTTGGTTTTCGTCTGCCCTTCAAACTGCGGCTCCGGAATTTTTACAGAAATGATCGCGGTCATTCCTTCCCGCACATCATCGCCGGAGAGATTGGGATCCTTTTCCTTCAAGAAATTAAATTTGCGGGCATAATCGTTGATGACGCGGGTGAGAGCCGTCTTGAAGCCGGACTCGTGCGTACCGCCCTCATGGGTGTTAATGTTGTTGGCGAAGGAGTAGATGTTGCTGACATAGCTGTCGTTGTACTGCAGCGCCACTTCCACGTGCAGTCCATCTTTTTCCCCTTCGCAGTAGATGACTTCCTCGTGCAGCTTTTCACGGTTCTTGTTGAGGTACTCAACGAATTGAATAATACCGCCCTCATAATAAAACTCTTCCGTCTTTTCTTGATCAGGGCGCGAATCTTTCAGGACGATCCGTAGGCCTTTGTTCAGGAAAGCCAACTCGCGGATCCGCTTTTGCAATACTTCATATTCAAAAACAGTCGTTTCGGTAAAAATAGTCGGGTCCGGTTTGAACGTTACCTTGGTTCCGGTCTCTTCCGTTTCCCCCACTACAGCCAAATCAGCCTCTGGTACCCCAAGGTGAAAACGCATGAAATGAACCTTGCCGTTCTGCTTTACCTCTACTTCCATCCACTCGGACAGCGCATTCACGACGGAGCTTCCCACGCCGTGCAGACCTCCGGATACCTTGTATCCGCCGCCGCCGAATTTACCGCCGGCGTGCAGCACGGTCAATACGGTTTCCACAGTCGATTTTCCGGTTTTTTCGTGGATGCCTGTAGGAATTCCCCGACCGTTGTCCGTTACAGACACAGAGTTGTCCGGGTGAATCTCTACGAGAATTTCATCGCAATATCCCGCAAGCGCTTCGTCGATGGCATTGTCGACAATTTCCCACACCAAATGGTGCAGTCCGCGGCTGCTGGTCGATCCGATATACATACCGGGACGTTTCCGTACCGCTTCCAATCCTTCCAGCACCTGTATCTGACTGGCATCATAGGCCTGATCCTTGGTCGTTACTTGATCCACTACTCTGTCAACTCCTCCACTTCAGCTTGTACGAACGGAAACTGATCCAAGCTGTTTACAAACTGGGCGCGTCGCTTTAATGTCAGGGACGAAATGGGTGAACAATAGATCGTATCTTTGGTGATCACGTACGATTTCGTTTCTTCCGCACTGTTCTCCACGACCTTCTTCAGCCGTTTTTCATCTTCAATAAATTTTTTATTGATTTTGGATGACTTCACTGACTGATGGTCCAGAATGGAAATAACTTCCTTGGTGCTCACAACAGTATCTCCACCAATGTGAATAAACATGCTTGGTTCACCCTATCTTTCCGAGGAGATTTTCCCTTCCCGTACATAATAACGCGAGGCTTGCTGGAGTACCTGATGTTTTAAGCCTTCCACACCCGTTGTACTTACAAACGTCTGAACCCGATCCTGTATGGTCTCCAAAAGCAGCGTTTGCCGGTGTTCATCCAGCTCCGACAAGACGTCATCCAACAGAAGAATCGGGTATTCCCCGACTTCTTCCTTAATCAGTTCAATTTCTGCCAGCTTCAAGGACAGCGCACTGGTCCGCTGTTGCCCCTGGGAGCCGAACGTCTGCACATCCATGCCGTTTACCTTGAGGGAAAAATCGTCACGGTGCGGCCCGATTAACGTACTGCCCCGTAGTTTTTCCCGGTCAAACACCTCTTCGTAGGCAGAGAGCATGAGTTGTACAGCATGTTCGCCCACATGCTCTTCGGTAACGGGAGAAGTGTTTTCATAATGCAAAGAGAGCGTTTCCTTGCCGTCGGTAATGCCAGCGTGGATTTCTTTCGCCCACGTTTCCAGCTTCCGAATAAACTCAAAACGCTTCCGTAACAATTTTACCGCTAAATCAGCCAATTGGGTATTGAAAATTGAAATCATTTCGAGTGAGTGGGCCTTTTTCATTGCGATGTCTTTTAACAGTTGATTGCGCTGAGCCAGAACTTTGTTGTAATTGCTCAAATAGTACAGGTAGGTCGGCGATACCTGGCCGATCTCCATGTCGATGAAACGTCGCCGCTGGGCAGGCGCACCTTTGACGATGGCCAGATCCTCCGGCGCAAACATCACCACGTTCAACGCTCCGATGTATTCACTCAGCTTTTGCTGTTCAATACCGTTTACCTTGGCCCGCTTCCCCTTGCTGGTCAACTGCAGCTCCAAACGAACAGATCCGTAGCGTCGTTCAACTTCGCTACGGATTGTCGCATAGTCCGCATCCCAGGCGATCAGTTCCTTGTCGCGCGCGGTGCGATGTGATTTTGCCAGGGCAAGGACGTATATGGATTCAAGAGCGTTGGTTTTACCTTGTGCGTTATTGCCAATAAACAGCTGAATCGGTCCGTCGAACGAGAGCGTCAACGCTTCATAATTTCGAAAGTGCCTGAGTGATAAGTCTTTCAGAAACAAGAACCCGCTCTCCTCTCAGCCGCGAACCACTTTGTACTGGCCGTAGCCGTCGATGGCGACGACGTCTCCGGGATAAAGCTTGCGGCCGCGCCGGTTTTCCTCTTCGCCATTCACCTGAATCGGCACGTCGGCGAGGAAGGCTTTCGCCATTCCTCCCGTGTCGATGACGCCGGACAGCTTGAGAAATTGGCCCAGGGCAATGTACTCGGTTTGGATCGAAACCTCTTGCATGCAAAAGCCCCTTTCTTTTCCTGATGAAGAAAAGATTTAGTAGGTACGGACCGGAAGAATCAGGTGAAGCATCCAGTCGTGATCGGTTGGCCGAATGACAAACGGACTCATCGGACCGGTAAAGCTCGCTTTAATCTCAGCGCTGTCGATGGCGCGCAGCGCATCAATCATGTACTTGGCGTTGAAGGAAATTTTCAGTTCCTCCCCGCTCATCGATTTGGGCATGACAATCTCCGTTACTTTTCCGATCTCCGGCGCATTGGAGGTGATCTCCACGCTTCCGTCCGCGAGCGTGACGAGACGAACCACGTTCGCTTTCCCTTCGCGGCTCAGCAGGGATGCGCGCTCAATGGACTGCAGGAATTCCTTTGTGTTGACCACTACTTCCGTCTTGCTGCCCTGTGGAATGATCCGCGTCGTGTCCGGATAGGTTCCTTCCAGCAGGCGGGAGTAGAACAAAATATGCTTTGATTTGATCAAAATCTGATTTTCTGCCACAACGATGTCCACCGGATTTTGGTCTTCATCCAATATTTTTACCAACTCGTTACAGCTTTTACCCGGTACCACGACATTGTGGAACGCCAGATCCTCAGGGCACTCCACCATTGCGGTTCGGCTGGCCAGGCGGTGGCTGTCAGTGGCGACAAACTTCAGCTGACCTTGGTCCAACGACCACATCAGGCCGGTAAGAATCGGGCGCATTTCCGAGGTGGAGACGCCAAAAACGGTTTGGCGAATCATCGCCTTCAGGAGATCGCTTGGAATGCTGAAGACCTTGTCTTCTTCCAAAAGCGGCAGCTGCGGAAACTCGTTTGCATCCATGCCGTTAATCGTGAATTCCGCTTGTTCGGAACGAATCTGGGTCACCAGGCGATCATCCACCTGGATGTGGATTTCGTTACCAGGCAGCTTTCGTACAATTTCACTGAAGATACGGGATGTCAACACGATACTTCCCGGTTGATGAACGGTTACTCCCCACTCATCCGCTTCCTCTGTCGGAATTTGTACCTCGATGGAGACATCGGAATCGCTGGCTGTCAGGGTCAATCCTTCTTCGTCCGCTTTTATTTTAATTCCTGTCAATATCGGAATGGTTGTTCTGCTGGAAACAGCCTTGCTTACGTGCGAGACCGCATTGGCCAACTTTTCGCGTTGAACGGTAGCGTGCATCGACGAAAAAACCTCCCTCACCGTGATTAGAAAACTCGGCGACCGCCAAGCCTCTGGCGATGGCGGAGCCGTAGTTCTACTTATGCAGATAGGTTACAATTTTATAAATTCCTATCTGCCAAAAAAGCACGATAGTTTTTGGCATATTTGCCTATTCTTTTTCATATCTTAGTAAGATCTTTTAAACAGGAGTAGTAATAGGGCCTGTGATTATGTGGATATCTCTAGTTAAGACGTAAAAGAGAGCCTATACACATGTGGGTAAGCTGTGTATAGGCTTTTTCGGTTATTCACAGGCTAGCTGTTTGCTTTTAGCTTTTCCATTAAGGACTGGATAGTCGCTTGAATTTGCGGGTCTGTCGCCAGTGCTCGAGAGATTTTCTCGTGCGCGTGGATCACCGTGGTATGATCGCGTCCGCCAAACTCGTCTCCGATTTTCGGCAAAGACGCATCCGTCAGCTCGCGGGACAGATACATGGCAATCTGTCGAGGGAATGCGACCGACTTCGTCCGTTTTTTCGCTTTGAAGTCTTCCAGTTTCAACTGAAACGCTTCGCCTACCGCTCGTTGAATATCCATGATCGTAATGACGCGCGGTTTTGAGGAAGGAATAATATCTTTCAGCGCTTCCGCTGCCAATTGCGTATCGATGTCGCGATTAATAAGGGATGAATAGGCCACAACTCGAATCAGTGCTCCTTCCAGCTCGCGAATGTTGCTGTCGATCTGGTTGGCGATGTAAATCATGACTTCATTTGGGATATCAAGGTTTTCCGCTTTTGCCTTTTTGCGCAAAATGGCGATCCGTGTTTCCAGATCAGGCGGCTGAATATCGGTGATCAGCCCCCACTCGAAACGGGAGCGCAGGCGGTCTTCCAGCGTCGGAATCTCCTTCGGCGGGCGGTCCGACGAAATGATGATCTGCTTGCTTTCTTCATGCAGCGCGTTAAATGTATGGAAGAATTCTTCCTGGGTCTGTTCCTTGCCGGCGAGAAACTGGATGTCGTCAATCAGCAAGACGTCAACGCTGCGGTATTTATTTCGAAACTCGACGGTCTTGTTGTCGCGAATGGAGTTAATGAACTCGTTGGTAAATTTCTCGGACGACAGGTAAACCACTTTGGCAGAGGGATTGTGTTGGATGACGTAATGACCGATGGCATGCATCAGGTGGGTTTTTCCCAAACCTACGCCTCCATAAATAAACAGCGGGTTGTAGGCTTTTGCCGGCGCTTCTGCAACCGCCAGCGACGCTGCGTGCGCAAAGCGGTTCCCCGATCCGATGACAAACGTGTCAAACGTGTACTTTGGGTTTAAAATGCTGGGCGGCTGATCATCTGCAACTACATGCGGAGCAGTCGTTTTCACGCGCGGAGCAGGCTGTTCGTCGGCCAGTCCCAAATCCGAATCCTGGGGCACAACGAACTTCACCTTCATATTTACGCCTGTTGTTTCATATAGTGTATCGGTAATGAGTTGAGAGTACCGCGTTTCGAGCCAATCCCGGGCAAAGTCGTTTGGAGCCACGACGATTAAAGAGTCTTCTTCCAGCGTCGTCGCTTTTGTCGCTTTCAACCAGGTGTCAAAACTGGGTTTACTCAGCGATTTTTCTATCTTGGCCAACACCTTACGCCAGAGTTCGCTAATCGCTGCATCCAACAGAATCCCTCCTTCCAGGCAAACACCAAAAAATCTTCAGGAAATGATGAAAAATGAGGTAAAAGAAGCAACGTTCCGTTCAGCTGTTCAACAGGTTCGTCATCCATCATTGTGGATAAAAAAAGTCGAATAAAAGGGATTTTTCCCGGATAAGAGAAAAAAAGAAGACGATTATCCTCAGATCTGTGTAAAAAATCATTCACAAATGCCGGGATCTGTCCACAAAATTATCCACACCATGTGGAAAAGATGATCTAGCTGAAAAGGTTATTCACGCTTCAAAACAAAAACATAATAACAGATAAAATGAGTGATATCAATGGTTTTTTCCGACTTATCCACAAACACAACCACTTGTGTTTGACACATATTCACACCCCCATATTTTGTGTAAAAGCTGTAGATAATCTTGTCGAAAAATGCAAGTGTGGATAAAATGATATCCACAGGGTCGGGAAATAAAAGTGTGGGGATATTTACCTTAGAAGCAAGGGGGACAAGCTCCCTTGACTTTTCGGCCAAATCTTCTTATAATGCGAAAGAATGCCTGTTTGAGGACGGAGGTGTGATATTCATGAAACCAACTTTCAATCCAAATAATCGTAAACGTAAAAAGGACCACGGGTTCCGTAAGCGTATGAGCACAAAAAATGGCCGCAAGGTTTTGGCTGCCCGTCGTCGTAAAGGTAGAAAGGTGCTTTCCGCATAGGCCACAATTTACGTGGCCTTTTTTTATATAACTCCATGTAGGAAAAAAGTGGACGAAACAAGGATATACTGGTAGATGCTGCTTCTTTTTTCTACTATAATTGTGATGTTAGGGGATGTTTACCTTGCATCGTTCACATCGGCTAAAGAAGAATGAGCATTTTCAGGCCGTTTTTCAGAAAGGAAGCTCCGCTGCCAACAAGCAGTTTATCGTCTACTCTTCGAAGCAGGAGGGACAAGCTGCGTTTCGCATCGGAATTTCCGTGAGCAAGAAAATCGGCATTGCCGTCACCCGCAACCGGGTGAAGCGGCTTATTCGGGAAGCGGTAGCGCGTCTCGAAGAGGTCATCCAACCCGGACTCGATCTGGTCGTAATTGCCAGGCCCGGGGTAGAGGAGATGACGCTGGATCAAATTGAAAAATCGTTGCTGCACGTGATGAAACGAGCAAAGGTGCTCAAGCAAGCATCCGAACATAATGAAAAAAGAGGATGAAACGGGTATGGCACGACTGCTGGTCTGGTTAATTCGCGGGTATCAGTTGTTTCTCTCACCGTTGAAACCTCCATCCTGCCGGTTCGCCCCAACCTGTTCCCATTACGCAGTGGAAGCGATCCGCCGTTTTGGAGCGTGGAAGGGCGGTTGGCTGGCAGTTCGCCGCATTCTGAAGTGTCATCCGTTTCATCCAGGCGGGATTGATCCTGTTCCGAAAGAATGATAAAACATATAGGCTAAAGGAGGACCATCCCCTTGAGTAGACGCACGTTGAGCATACTCATGCTAGGTCTTTTGGTTTTGGTATTATCGGGTTGTAACCCGACAACTGCATCTCCGATCGGGCCGGACGCTACCGGCATCTGGGACAAGTACCTCGTCTGGCCGCTGTCCTGGCTGATTAAAGAAAGCGCGTTGCTTCTCGGCGGCAGCTTTGGTTTGGGAATTTTGGTCGCTACGATTCTTATCCGCTTGCTGGTCCTGCCATTAATGGTGAAGCAGATCAAAAGCTCCAAAAAGATGCAGGAACTTCAGCCCGAGCTGCAAAAAATCCGTGAGAAATATAAAAATGATCCGCAAAAGGCTCAGCAGGAGACCTTGCTGGTATTCCAGAAGAACAATGTGAATCCGCTTGCCGGCTGCCTGCCTCTGCTGGTTCAGATGCCGATTCTGATCGCTTTCTATCACGCCATCATCCGAACGCCGGAAATCAAGACGCATACGTTCCTGTGGATGTCGCTCGGGGAGAAGGACCCGTATTACATCCTGCCCGTCATTGCGGCTGTGACGACATATCTGCAGTCGAAGATGATGGGAACAACGATGCAAAACAACCCGCAGATGCAGATGATGCTCGTGATGATGCCGCTGATGATTTTGGCCATTGCGGTTACGCTGCCGTCTGCACTCTCCCTGTACTGGGTGTACGGTAACCTGTTTACCATCGTACAAACCTACTTCCTGTACCGCGATAGCGGGAAAGAGCTGCGTCCTAAGGAGGGAGCCTCCAAGTGAAAAAGGTAGTCGCCACGGCAAAGACAATCGATGATGCTGTTCAAAAAGCCCTGCAGGAATTGGCCGTTCCCCGTGACAAGGTATCTGTACGCGTACTGGAAGAACCGAGCAAGGGTTTGTTCGGACTGATCGGTACACGTGACGCCAAGGTCGAGGTTGAATACAACATCGATCCGGTGGAACAGGGGCTTGCGTTTCTCAAGGAAGTGCTGAAAAACATGAACGTAAACGCACGCGTGGAGTCACGCCATGCAGAAGATGGCATCTTGTTTGACATTCAGGGCGACAACCTGGGAATCATTATTGGCCGTAGGGGACAGACCTTAGATTCACTACAGTACCTCGTAAACGTCGTAGCAAACCGCCACGTGGACAAACACGTACGCATTACGCTGGATGCGGAAAACTATCGTCTGCGCCGCAAAGAGACATTGGAGCATTTGGCAGAGAGAACCGCCCAAAAGGCGCTTCATACGAAACGCGAAATCCGATTGGAACCGATGTCTGCCGCAGAGCGAAAAATAATTCACGCGTTTTTGCAAAAACGACCCGATGTGGTTACGTACAGCGAAGGGGAAGAACCTCACCGCTATATCGTGATTGCTCCAAAAGAAGCCTGACACCAGGCTTCTTTTTTTGTATATAAGACTTCCATGCCGCGTTCACGGCATCACTGATGAATGAAAATATTGTCAATACTGCTACTACGGCTGGCGAAG